>JALZAI010000172.1 GCA_030948475.1 Actinomycetota bacterium | reverse complement strand
GTCCGCGGCTGTGCACCGACAACGGGGCGATGGTCGCCGCCCTGGGCGCGCAGCTCGTGGCGCACGGCGCGGCGCCGTCCGCGCTGGACATCGCCGCCGACTCGGCGCTACCGATCACCGCGGTGCTGGTCTGAGACTCGTGCTGGCACCCGGCGTTGAAGTGCTGGCACTCGACGGGCTAGAGTGCCAACTGGAGAACGGTTGACACCGCGACGGCAACCGATCCCACACCTAGCATCGCCGCAGCAATTACACACCCGAGAAGGGAAGAACCTTGACCGCTACAAAGGTCAGCATCAAGCCGCTCGAGGATCGCATCGTCGTACAGGCCAGCGAGGCCGAAACAACGACCGCGTCCGGCATCGTCATTCCGGACACCGCCAAGGAGAAGCCGCAGGAGGGCACCGTCCTCGCTGTCGGGCCGGGCCGCATCGACGACAAGGGCAACCGGGTACCGATGGATGTCGCAGTCGGCAACGTCGGCCTATACAGCAAGTACGGCGGCACCGAGGTGCGCTACGGCGGTGAGGACTACCTGGTCCTGTCTGCCCGCGACGTCCTCGCCGTCATCGAGAAGTAACCACCCACCTCGCCGACGCCCCGGCCGCGCACCTGCGTGCGCCGGGGCGTTTCGGTTGTGCCACAGAAGGGAAACTCATGGCGAAGATCCTCAGCTTCGACGAGGACGCCCGCCGCGCACTCGAGCGCGGTGTCGACAAGCTGGCCAACACCGTCAAGGTCACGCTCGGCCCGAAGGGCAGCAACGTGGTGCTGGACAAGTCCTACGGCGCGCCGGTTATCACCAACGACGGCGTGACGATTGCCCGCGAGATCGAGCTCGCCGACCCATACGAGAATCTAGGCGCGCAGCTGGTCAAGTCCGTCGCCACCAAGACCAACGACATCGCTGGGGACGGCACGACGACCGCAACCGTGCTCGCCCAGGCCCTGGTCAACGCCGGGCTGAAGAATGTTGCCGCGGGCGCCAACCCCACCGCCCTCAAGCACGGTATCGACGCGGCGGTCGAGGCGGTCAGCGCCGAGCTCGACAAGCTGGCCATCCCCGTCGAGGGCGAGAAGTCGATCGCGCATGTGGCGACGATCTCCGCCCAGGACGAGACGATCGGCGCGCTGATCGCGGAGGCGTTCACCAAGGTCGGTAAGGACGGCGTGATCACGGTCGAGGAGAGCCAGACGCTCACGACCGAGCTCGAGTTCACCGAGGGCATGCAGTTCGATAAGGGCTACATCAGCCCGTACTTCGTGACCGATGCCGAGGCTAGTGAGACGGTGCTCGACGACCCGTACCTGCTGATCACCACGCAGAAGATTTCCGCGGTCGCCGATCTGCTCCCGCTGCTCGAGAAGCTCGTCGACACCGGCAAGGCGCTGGTCGTCATCGCCGAGGACGTCGACGGCGAGGCACTCTCGACCCTGGTCGTGAACGCGATCCGCAAGAGCTTCACAGCGGTCGCGGTCAAGGCTCCGTTCTTCGGAGACCGCCGCAAGGCGTTCCTGCAGGATCTCGCGATCGTCACTGGCGCGCAGGTCGTCGCTCCGGAAGTGGGACTCAAGCTCGACCAGGTCGGGCTGGACGTGCTGGGCAGGGCCGGGCGCGTGGTGGTCTCCAAGGACACCACCACGGTCACTCACGGCGCGGCGGCACAGAGCGAGATCGACGCCCGGATCGCCCAGATCCGCCGCGAGATCGAGGACACCGACTCCGACTGGGACCGCGAGAAGCTGCAGGAGCGGCTGGCGAAGCTCTCTGGTGGAGTCGGCGTCATCCAGGTCGGCGCGGCCACTGAGGTCGAACTCAAGGAGCGCAAGCACCGCATCGAGGACGCCATCTCGGCCACCCGCGCCGCGATCGAAGAGGGCATCGTCGCGGGCGGCGGCGCGGCGCTGGTCCACGCCGCCGTGGCCCTCGAGGGCGATCTGGGCCTGGTGGGCGACGAGGCCACCGGGGTCGCGATCGTGCGCAAGAGCCTCGACGAGCCGTTACGGTGGATCGCCAACAATGCTGGCGGGGAAGGCTACGTGATCACTGCCAAGGTGCGCGGGCTGGCTGCGAACAGCGGCCTGGACGCGCTTACTGGCAAGTTCGTCGATCTGCTCGACGCCGGCATCGTCGACCCGGTCAAGGTCACCAAGGCGGCGCTGGCCAATGCGGCCTCGGTCGCCGCGATGGTGCTGACCACACAGGGCGCGGTGGTCGACAAACCAGCGAAGGCTGAGGAGAACGGCCACGCGAATGGTCACGGCCACAGCCACGGACCCGGCGGGCACATGCACTGAGACATCTGCGCAGTGCGTGTCGGATCGCAGCGACGAATGACAGATCGGGGCGGTGAGTGACGGCGAAAGAGCCGTCACTCATCCGGAAATCCGTCAGTCACGAGACGGTACAGATCAGGTTCCGATCAGGCGGGACGTCGCGCGAGTAACTCGTCGCGCTCGTCGACCGATAGCCCGCCCCACACGCCGTAGGGCTCGCGAGCCGCGAGCGCCCAGCGCAAGCAGTTCTCGATGACGGGGCAGCGGGCGCAGACGGCCTTGGCACGCATCTCGCGGCGCACTCGGGACGGTCCGCGCTCGTTTTCCGGATGGTAGAAGTCGGACGTCTCCTGCCCGCGGCAGGCAGCGTCTACTTGCCAGTCCCAGTCGCCCTCACGCGGCGCGGGGAGGCGGCGAACCTCGTCCATGTCTCCTGCCCTCCAACACGCAGATCGTCCTGCAGTGATCTCATCGGACATCTGCCTGGTAAAAAGAGCGGAATCGCAAAAGGTGACGCCTGTTTGTGAGATTCGTGTGAGCTGTAGGCCAAAATATCATAACAAAGTATGACAAATCACGGCAGAATAGGCCGATCCTGGGCGCTAGGAGGTCAACGAGTCGTACCCACCGCGTGCGGAAGGCCCGGCGGATCGAAGGCCGCCAGATTGAGGAACAGTGCCGCGCGAGACTCAGCGACGGTTGCTCATGATGCGGACGGCATCGGTATAGCCGCGCGCGTACTCCCAGCTGACGTAAGCATCCGGGTTGGGGGCGGCGGCCGGCTCGTGCACCCGGGTGCGACCCTCGTCGAGCAGTGCGCGCAGGTTGGCAGCCATCAGCTCCCACGCGAAGAAGTGCTGCTCGCCGCAGTCCCCGCACTCGATGGTGATGCCTTTGACACCGACGTCATCGAGCGATTCCCGAAAGTCCGCGAGCTCGGCCAGGTCCGCTTTGATGTCGGCCTTCTCGTCCTTACCGAGCGGTGGGGCGGGCTCGGAGTCGTCCAGTCCGGCCGCCGGATCCTCGGGGTCGTCGAGGAACGGGTCGAGCGGTCCGTCAGCGAAGTCCATCAGCCCCCCTGCCACGCGCATACCCGGCAATGCGCATCGATCACGCTCTCACCGTAAGCTGCGGACCGCCACCTGCGCCAGCCGAATGCCCAGCCGTTCGCTCATCCGGTCGCGATCGCGTCCAGCGGACTCGTGCGCGCCGCGCGAACTCCCGGTCACAGCGCGGCCCGCACGCCGACCACGGCGGCCAGCACTAGGAAGTGATGCCCTGTGCCCACGGCACGCTGAGCACGCCCAACCCGTCGTGGCTGAGCGCACGGGTGAACAGCGAGCCTGCGCGGCTCTGTCGACGTAAGCTTTGGTATGCCTGACGATTGCGCCAGCTTTGCCCCGCTCGGGCTCACTTTCGACGACGTGCTGCTCCTTCCCGGCGAGACCGACGTGATCCCGTCCGAGGTGGACACCTCCACCCAGCTGACCCGCGAGATCCGGCTGTCCGTCCCGCTGGTCTCGGCGGCGATGGACACCGTCACCGAGGCGCGCATGGCCATCGCGATGGCGCGCCAGGGCGGCTTGGGCGTGCTGCACCGCAACTTGTCCATCGACGACCAGGCCGGCCAGGTCGATCTGGTGAAACGCTCCGAGTCCGGGATGGTGAGCCACCCGATCACCGTCTCGCCGGGCGCGACGCTGGCCGAGGTCGACACCTTGTGCGGGCGCTATCGCATCTCCGGCGTCCCCGTGGTCGACAGCGACTCGGTGCTGCTCGGCATCATCACCAACCGCGATCTGCGCTTCGTCGTCGCGGCCGACTTCGAGCGGCGCACCGTGCGCGAGGTGATGACCCCGATGCCGCTGGTCACCGCGCCGGTCGGGATTAGCCGCGAGGACGCCGCGGCGCTGCTGGGGAAGCACAAGGTCGAGAAGCTACCGATCGTCGACGAGCGCGACCACTTGCGTGGGCTGATCACGGTCAAGGACTTCACTAAGTCCGAGCAGTTCCCCGACGCCACCAAGGACGCCGCCGGACGGCTGCGGGTGGCCGCGGCCGTCGGCTACTGGGGCGAGGCGTGGGAGCGCGCCACCGCGCTCATCGAGGCGGGGGTTGACGTCCTGGTGCCCGACACGGCGAACGGCCACGCCCACGCGATGCTGGACATGGTGCGCCGGCTCAAAGGCGATCCGGCACTGCGCCATGTCCAGGTGCTCGCGGGCAACGTGGCGACCCGGGCTGGGGCTCAGGCGCTGGTCGACGTCGGGGCCGATGGGGTGAAGGTGGGCGTCGGACCGGGCTCGATCTGCACGACGCGCGTGGTGGCCGGCGTGGGCGTTCCCCAGATCACGGCTATCCACGACGCTGCACAGGCGTGCCGTCCCGCCGGAGTGCCGGTGATCGGCGACGGCGGGCTGCAGTACTCGGGCGACATCGCCAAGGCCCTGGTCGCGGGCGCCAACGCCGTCATGCTCGGGTCGCTGCTGGCCGGCTGCGACGAGTCACCAGGTGATCTGGTGTTCGTCAACGGCAAACAGTTCAAGAGCTACCGGGGCATGGGTTCGCTCGGGGCGATGGCGTCCCGGGGCCGGGTGTCCTACTCGAAAGACCGCTACTTCCAGGCCGACGTCGCGTCCGACGACAAGATCGTCCCGGAGGGCATCGAGGGCCAGGTGCCCTACCGTGGGCCACTCTCGGCAGTAGCGCACCAGCTCGTCGGCGGCCTGCACCAGTCGATGTTCTACGTCGGCGCGCATACCATCGACGAGTTGCAAGAGCGTGGCCGGTTCATCCGGATCACTGCCGCGGGGCTCAAGGAGTCGCACCCGCACGACATTCAGATGACCGTCGAGGCACCCAACTACGCTGGCTGACATGCCGGACACCGTCGAGATCGGCCTGGGCCGCAGCGCCCGCCGCGGCTACTTCCTCGACGACATCGCGCTCGTGCCGACGCGGCGCACCCGCGGCTCGTCGGCGGTTTCCACGAGCTGGCAGATCGACGCACACACGTTCGAATTACCGTTCGTCGCGGCGCCGTCCGACGCGGTGGTCAGCCCGTCCACTGCCACTGACATCGAGCGCCTCGGCGGACTCGCGGTCCTCGACGGCGAGGGGGTCTGGGCTCGCTATGAGGATCCGGGCGCCGAACTGGCCAAGCTGGACGGCGCGTCCGCGACCCTGCAGCAGGTCTACTCCCGACCGGTCTCGCCAGAACTGCTGCGGCGGCGGGTGGGCGAACTGCGCGACTCCCGCATCCGGGTGGCGGTGCGACTGAGCCCGCAGCACACCGCCGACCTCGCGCCGCACGTCCTCGCCGCTGGTGTCGATCTGCTCGTCATTCAGGGCACGGTCATCTCCGCCGAGCACGTCACCGCCAGCGGTCCGGGCCTGAACCTCAAGACGTTCATCGCCGAGCTCGACGTGCCGGTCCTGGTTGGCGGTGTGACGAACTACCAGACTGCGCTGCACCTGATGCGTACGGGCGCGGCGGGGGTCATCGTCGGCTACGGCGCGCACCTCGGCTCGAGCACCCACTCGGTGCTCGGCATCGACGTCCCGATGGCGACGGCCGTCGTCGACGCCGCGGCCGCCCGACGCGACTACCTGGACGAGACCGGCGGTCGCTACGTCCACCTGATCGCCTACGGCGACATGACCACCGGCGCCGACATCGCCAAGGCCCTGGCCTGTGGCGCGGACGCGGTGATGCTCGGCGAGGCGCTGGCCGCCGCGTGCGAAGCGCCGGGCCACGGCCGGTTCTGGGACGCGACGGCCGCCCACCCGCGTGTCCCCAGATCGGCCGTCTTGGAGCTCGGACTGGACGAGGACGAACGGCCGGCGCTGGACCAGTTAATCAATGGACCCACCAGCGACCCCAGTGGCGAACGTAACCTTTTCGGCGCCGTGCGTCGGGTGATGGGAAAGTGCGGGTACTCCTCGCTGAAGGAATTCCAGAAGGTCGAACTGATCGTGACGAGTCGTCGATGAGCGCTTGCGCGAAGAGCAGAGGACACAGCTGAATGCCGCTCAAGCTGGGATACAAGGCGTCCAACGAGCAGTTCCCGCCGACCGAACTGCTCCGTTACGGCATGCTCGCCGAGGAGTGCGGGTTCGACTCGGTCTTTGTCAGCGATCACCTGCAGCCGTGGCGTCACGACGGCGGCCACGCGCCGTTCGCGATGACCTGGCTCGGCGCGCTCGGCGCGCGAACCGAGCGGATCACCATCGGCACGTCCGTGCTCACGCCGACCTTTCGCTACCACCCGGCGATCGTGGCGCAGGCGTTCGGGACTCTCGGCTGCCTGTTCCCGGGACGCGTCGTGCTCGGCATGGGCAGCGGCGAGTCGATGAACGAGGTGCCGCTCGGCGTCGATTGGCCAGAGGGCAAAGAGCGTTTCGCCCGGTTCCGCGAGGCGGTCAAGCTCATTCGCGAGTTGTGGACGGGCGAGCGGATCAGTTTCGAGGGCGAGTACTACACGACCGATAAGGCGACGATCTACGACCGGCCCGACCAGCAAGTGCCGATCTGGCTGGCCTCGTCGGGTCCCGCCGCGACGCGCTTCGCCGGACGGCAGGGGGACGGCTGGATCACCACGTCCGGCAAGGATCCGTCGCTCTACACCGACACCCTGATGCCGGCGATTGCCGAAGGCGCTGAGAAAGCCGGCCGCTCGGTCAGGGACATCGACATGATGATCGAGGTCAAGGTGTCCTTCGATCACGATCGGGATGCAGCCATGAAGGCCACGCAGTTCTGGGGTGCGCTCGGGCTCAGCGCCGAGCAGAAGTCCGGCGTCGAGGATCCGGTGGAGATGCAGCGGCTGGCCGACGAGCTGTCCGTCGAGCAGACTTCCAAGCGGTTCATCGTGTCCACCGATCCGGACGAGCACGTCGCGCAGATCGAGCGCTATGTCGAGCTCGGCTTCAACCACCTCGTGTTCCACGCGCCGGGCCCCGACCAGGAGGGATTTCTGCGGCTCTACGGCGCGGAAATACTCCCGCGCCTGCGCGCGCTGTGACGGCTATGCCTTCTTCCGCGCTCCGCCGAGCCCTGCGCCGTGCCCGTGATGGGGTCGCCCTGGACGCGACCGAGGCCGAGATCCTCCTGAGTGCCCGCGATGACGACCTCGTCGACCTCTGCGCGAGCGCCGCACGGGTGCGCGATCAGGGTCTGGCCGACGCCGGACGTCCGGGCGTGATCACTTACTCGCGCAAGGTGTTCATCCCGCTGACCCGGCTGTGCCGAGACCGGTGCCACTACTGCACCTTCGCCACCACACCGAACCGGATCGAGGCGCCGTTCCTGTCGCCGGACGAGGTGCTGTCAATCGCATCGCAGGGTGCCGCGCTGGGCTGCAAGGAGGCGCTGTTCACCCTCGGCGACCGGCCCGAGGAGCGCTGGCCCGCAGCGCGTGACTGGCTCGAAGCGCATGGTTACGACTCGACGCTGGCCTACGTCCGCGCGATGGCGATCCTCGTGCTGGAGCGCACCGGGCTGTTGCCGCATCTGAACCCGGGCGTCCTGTCCTGGGCTGAGTTGCAACGGCTCAAGCCGGTCGCCCCATCCATGGGCATGATGCTCGAGACCACGTCGCGGCGGCTGTACGAGGACCCGCGCGGCGCTCATTTCGGCTCGCCGGACAAGGACCCCGACGTGCGGCTCCGCGTGCTCGAGGATGCCGGCCGCTCCAACATCCCGTTCACCACCGGCATCCTGATCGGCATCGGTGAGACGCTTGCCGAGCGCGCCGACTCGATCTTCGCGATCCGGCGGATCGCCCGTGCCTACAACGGGATCCAGGAAGTCATCGTCCAGAACTTCCGCGCGAAGCCGGATACCGCAATGGCGCGCAGACCCGATGCCGAGATCGCCGATCTGGCCGCGACGGTCGCGGTCACCCGGCTCGTCCTCGGCCCGCGGATGCGTGTGCAGGCGCCGCCGAACCTGATCGCGGACGAGTACCGAGCACTGCTCGACGCCGGCATCGATGACTGGGGCGGCGTCTCGCCGCTCACCCCCGATCACGTGAACCCGGAACGGCCGTGGCCGCAGATCGAACAGCTTGCCGAGCGCACGGCCGAGGCCGGTTTTCGTCTCGTCGAGCGCCTCACCGTCTACCCGTCCTATGTCGCGGCCGGCGAGCCGTGGCTCGACCCGCGCGTCTTACCGCATGTCGGGGCGCTCGCGGCGGAGGGTGGGCTCGCGCGAGAAAACGCTGTTCTACAAGGGATCGCGTGGCAGGAACCCGAGGACGGGTGGAACTCGGGCGGCCGAACCAACCTGCACACCGCGATCGACAGCGAGGGTCGCACATCCGACCGCCGCGACGACTTCGACAGCGTGTACGGCGACTGGGACGCCGTGCGCGAACAGGCGGTGCGCACCGGCGCACCGCTGCGACTCGACGCCGACGTCGCGGCCGCACTGCGTTCCGCGGAACGCGACCCGGCTGCGCTGTCCGACGCGGACGCACTCGCCCTGCTGTACGCCGACGGCGCTGAACTCGACGCTGTCGCCAGACTTGCTGACGACCTGCGCCGCGACGTCAACGGCGGCAACGTCACCTACGTCGTCAATCGCAATATCAACTTTACCAACGTCTGCTACACGGGCTGCCGATTCTGCGCCTTCGCGCAGCGGCGCACCGACGCCGACGCGTACACGCTCTCGCTCGATCAGGTGGGCGATCGCGCCGAGGAGGCCTGGGAGCTCGGCGCGACCGAGGTCTGCATGCAGGGCGGCATTCACCCGGACCTGCCCGGCACCGCATACTTCGACATCGTCCGCGAGGTCAAGAAGCGCGTCCCGGACCTGCACGTGCACGCCTTCAGCCCGATGGAGGTGGTGAACGGTGCGTCGCGCACCGGGCTGTCGATCCGGGACTGGCTCACCGAAGCGAAGGCCGCCGGCCTAGGCTCCATTCCCGGAACCGCAGCGGAGATCCTCGACGACGACGTGCGCTGGCTGCTCACCAAGGGCAAGCTGCCCGCAGCGACCTGGATCGAGGTCGTCACGTCCGCGCACGAGCTGGGCATCCGGTCGAGTTCGACGATGATGTACGGCCATGTCGACAACCCCGCGCACTGGCTCGGCCACCTGCGCACCCTCGCCCGCGTCCAGGAGCAGACCGGTGGCTTCACCGAGTTCGTCGGCCTGCCGTTCATTCACACCAACGCACCCATCTACCTCGCCGGCGTTGCCCGTCCCGGACCAACGGCGCGCGAGAACCGCGCGGTGCACGCCGCCGCGCGGATCTTGCTGCACGGGCTTATCGACAACGTGCAGTGCTCGTGGGTGAAGCTCGGTGCGGACGGCTGCCGGCAGCTGCTCGCCGGAGGAGTAAACGACCTCGGCGGGACGCTGATGGAGGAGACGATCAGCCGGATGGCCGGCAGCCAGCACGGCTCGGCAAAGACCGTCGCGGAGCTGGAGGAGATCGTCGGTGGGCTGCCCGGGCGCGCGGCCGTCCAGCGCGACACCCTCTACGGCGCGGTCGCCGCCGAGCGCCTGGCGGTGGCGCGAACCTTCACCGGCACGCTGCCCGGCCTGGCCGGCGTCAAGTGACGGATCCTCATTCGCCATCAGATTGACCAGAGCGGGGTCCAGGCGCAGGTGCGCGTCGGGTGCGCAGATGTCGGCCCACACCAGGCAGCCGTCCTCGGCGAGATAGTCCGAGAACTGCTTGAACGGGAAATCCTCCGCCTCGAGGGTGCCGTTGCGCCACACGGGGTGCGGACGGCGGGCGGCGACCTGGGCATCAGTGTGCTCACCGCCTCGTAGACTCCCACAAATGCAGGCCGAACTCGTCCTGGTCGTCGACTACGGGGCGCAGTACGCGCAGCTGATCGCCCGCCGGGTGCGCGAGGCGCGCGTCTACTCCGAGATCGTCCCGCACACGATGTCGGTCGCCGCGCTGCTCGCCCGGCGACCGAAGGCGATCATCCTGTCCGGCGGCCCGATGTCGGTATACGCCGAGAACGCGCCGCGGATCGATCCGGGCCTGTTCGACGCGGACGTACCGGTCCTCGGCATCTGCTACGGATTCCAGGCGATGGCCGACGCGCTCGGAGGGACGGTGGCGCACACCGAGCGCTCCGAGTTCGGTCGGACGTCGCTGCGTGTGACCGAGCCCGGTGTCCTGCTACACGGGCTCCCCTCGTCTCAGCCGGTCTGGATGAGTCACGCCGACGAGGTCACCGACGCCCCGCCGGGGTTCAGTGTCATTGCGTGCACCGACGGCGCGCCGATCGCCGCCTTCGAGGACGTCGCGCGCGGGCTGGCCGGCGTGCAGTTCCACCCCGAGGTGCTGCACAGCGAGCACGGACAGGCCATCCTGCGGCGCTTCCTCTACGACGTCGCGCACGTCCGTCCCACCTGGACCGAAGCGAATATCATCGACGAGCAGGTCGAGTCGATCCACGCTCAGGTCGGCGGCAAGCAGGTGATCTGCGGCCTCTCTGGTGGCGTCGACTCAGCCGTCGCGGCCGCCCTGGTGCAGCGTGCGATCGGGGATCAGTTGACGTGTGTGTTCGTCGACCACGGCTTGCTGCGCGCGGGCGAGGCCGAACAGGTCGAACGCGACTTCGTCGCCGCGACCGGCGTGAAGCTGAAGGTCGTCGACGCGGCCGGGCAGTTCCTCGACGCGCTCGCGGGCGTGAGCGACCCGGAAGACAAGCGACGGATCATCGGCCGCGAGTTCATCCGCTGCTTCGAAGGGGCGGCGCGCGAGATCGTCGCGTCCGGTCAGTCGGTCGACTTCCTCGTGCAGGGCACGCTCTATCCGGACGTAGTGGAGTCCGGCGGGGGCGCCGGTGCGGCGAACATCAAGAGCCACCACAACGTGGGTGGGCTGCCCGACGATCTGCAGTTCGCGCTCGTCGAGCCGCTGCGCACATTGTTCAAGGACGAGGTAAGGCGCGTCGGCGAGCAGCTGGGTCTCCCAGCCGAGATCGTCTGGCGCCAGCCGTTTCCCGGGCCGGGACTGGGCATCCGCATCGTCGGTTCGGTGACGGCGTCCCGGCTGGAGGTGCTGCGCCGTGCCGACGCGATCACCCGCGCCGAACTTTCCGCCGCTGGACTGGACCGCGAGATCTGGCAATGCCCAGTCGTGTTGCTCGCGGACGTGCGCTCGGTAGGGGTGCAGGGCGACGGACGCACGTACGGCCATCCGGTGGTACTTCGTCCGGTCTCGTCGGAGGATGCGATGACCGCCGACTGGACGCGCGTTCCCTACGACGTACTCGAGCGCATCTCGACGCGGATCACCAACGAGGTCCGCGAAGTAAACCGAGTCGTACTGGACCTGACGTCCAAACCCCCAGGCACCATCGAGTGGGAGTAGCCCGGCGCTGGACCGTACTCGAGGCAGGGGCGCGCCCTCGCGGGTGTTCTCAACGTGGCGAGCACGAGGACGACGGTGATACCCGGATTCTCAGTACCGCAAGATCGGGTGCGGTGACGTTAGGTCGATGTTCGCGGCCCCTGTCGCTAGGGGAACACTCACTCAGATGAGGCGGACGTGACGATCGACGCGGTCGTCGTTGGGGCGGGGCCGAACGGGCTCGCCGCGGCACTTACGCTCGCCGAGGCCGGTCGGCGGGTGCGGGTCTACGAGGCAGCCGACGAACCGGGCGGTGGGTGCCGCACAGCCGAGCTCACGCTGTCCGGCTTTCGCCACGACGTCTGCTCGACGGTGCACTCCATGGCGGGTGTGTCGCCGTTCCTGCGCGGGCTCGATCTCGAGAGGTTGGGCGTGCACCTGCGCGTGCCGGAGATCGCCTACGCCCACCCGCTGGACGGGGGTCGAGCCGCGCTCGCCTACCGCGACCTCGAGCGCACCGCCGACGGGCTCGGTCGCGACGGGCGTGCCTGGCGCCGGCTGCTG
>JALZAI010000131.1 GCA_030948475.1 Actinomycetota bacterium | reverse complement strand
GGGTGCCTGCGCGAGGTGCTGATCATCGCATCGGCGCTGTCGATCCAAGATCCGCGGGAGCGTCCGGCCGAGCAGGCCGCCGCCGCTGATCAGCTCCACGCCCGGTTCGCGGACCCGACGTCTGACTTCCTCGCTTTCGTCAACCTCTGGCAGTACGTGCGCGACAAGCGACACGAGCTGTCCTCGGGACAGTTCCGACGCTTGTGTCGACGCGAGCACCTCAACTTCTTGCGCGTGCGCGAATGGCAGGACGTGCACTCCCAGCTCCGTCGCGTCACCGCCGACCTCGGCATGCGTCAGAACCGCGCCGCGGCCGAGGCCGACGCGATCCACCGTTCGCTGCTGACCGGGCTGCTCTCCCACATCGGCCAGAAGGACCGTGACACACGGGAGTACGCCGGTGCCCGCAGTGCCCGCTTCGCCCTCTTCCCCGGCTCGTCGCTGGCCAAGAAGCCGCCGGCGTGGGTCATGGCGGCCGAGTTGGTGGAGACGAGCCGATTGTGGGGTCGGACGGCGGCTCGCATCCAGCCGGAGTGGGCCGAGGCACTGGCCGGCCACCTCGTCAAGCGCAGCTACAGCGAGCCGCACTGGTCGACCAAGCGCGCCGCGGCGATGGTGCACGAACGGGTCACGTTGTACGGGCTCCCGATCGTCACCAACCGCCTGGTCGGCTACGCGCGGGTCGATGCCGAGCACGCCCGAGAGCTGTTCGTCCGCCACGCCCTCGTGGACGGCGACTGGAACACCCAGCACCGCTTCATCAAGGAGAACCAAGCCTTGCTCGGTGAGGTGGAGGAGCTCGAGCACCGCTATCGCCGACGTGACCTCGTCGTCGACTCCGACACCCTCGAGCGGATCTACCTCGCGCGAATACCGCCCGAGGTCGTGTCCGGTCGCCACTTCGACTCGTGGTGGAAGTCGGCGCGCCGAGCCGAACCGGGTCTGCTCACCTTCCACGTCGAAGACCTGTTGCAGGGCGCGGCCGGCGACTTGGTCGAATCGGACTTCCCCGCCGAGTGGCAACAGGGCGGGCTCTCGTTCGGCTTGAGCTACGCGTTCGCTCCCGGCACCGGGGACGACGGTGTCGCTGTGCACATCCCCGTCGCGGTGCTGAACCAGGTGCAACCGGTCGGGTTCGACTGGCAGGTACCGGGCCTGCGCCAGGAGCTCGTCGCTGAACTGATCCGTTCGCTGCCGAAGCCCCTGCGCCGCAACCTGGTGCCGGTCCAGGAGACGGCACGCGCCTTTCTCGACCGGGTCCAGTCCACGAGCGTGCCGCTGCTCGATGCGCTCGAGCGCGACCTGACCCGGGTCGGTGGCGAACCCATCCGACGAGGCGACTGGGACCTGTCCCGGCTGCCGGCGCACCTGCGCCTGCTCTTCCTGGCGGTCGACGACGACGGGACGGTCCTGGCGCAGGGCGAGGACCTCGATGAGATCAAACGTGCGCTGTCCACCGAGGTGCGCCGGGCGATCGCTGACGCGTCCCCCGGCGTCGAGCGCCGCGGCTACACCGAGTGGAGCTTCGGCGAGATCTCCCCGGTGATCGAACGCGACCACGGCGGGCAGACGGTCAAGGCCTACCCGGCGGTCGTCGACGAGGGCGACAGCGTGGCGATCCGCTTGTTCGACGATCCGAGCGAGCAGCAGGCGGCCATGTGGGAGGGCAATCGCCGGTTGTTGCGCCTGGCCATCGGCTTGTCGGCCAAGGCCGTGCAACGACAGCTGACCAACGAGGCGCGCTTGGCCCTGGGCTGGAGCCCGTACGCGACCGCGGCCGACCTGCTCGAGGACTGCGTGACGGCCGCGCTCGACGAGCTCATGGGCGAAGCGGCCGGACCGGCGTGGGACGCAGTCGGCTTCGACGTCCTGCGAGACAAGGTCGCAGCGCGGCTCGACGCCTTGGCGGTCGCCATCGTCATCGACGTCACCCGCATCATCAGCACAGCCCGCGAGATCGACCGGAGGCTGGATGACCTGCTCGCCCCCGTCGCCGCGGTGGTCGCCGCCGACGTCGCGGGCCAGCGCGATGCGCTCGTCTACGACGGGTTCGTCTCGCGCGTCGGGTGGCAGAGGTTGCCTGACATCGCGCGGTACCTGGAGGCGATCCTGGTGCGCCTGGACCGTCAGCCCGCAGACCCGACGCGGGACCGTCAACGCATGAGTTCCGTGCACCGCGTGCAGGCTCGCTACAACCAACTCCTCGATGCCGTCCCGGCCGGTATGAGCCCCGCCGAGGACGTCATCGAGATCGCCTGGATGGTGGAGGAACTGCGGGTGAGCCTCTTCGCGCAGACGCTCGGCACGGCTCGGGGCGTCTCCGAGAAACGGCTGCTGCAACTGATCGAGTCCGCCCGTTGACCACACCGTCGGTGCCGGGTCCCCACCGGCCGTCTCGCGGTGGGCTTAGCTTCTTGCGGTGACGAGCGGCCGCGGGAGACTGGATCGGCGCCAGTTCCTGGCATTCGCCGCGGCCGGGCTGGCGGCCGCCGTCGAGGGCTGCGCATCGGGCTCGCGGCACGCGACGACGACCTCGTCCACCGCGCCGAACAAAACGACGGCGAGACCGACGTCATCGTCGCCTGGATCCACGTCTGGATCGTCGTCTGGATCGTCGAGGGTGTCCTCGACGTCGATCGAGCGGCCGACTGCACCGAGTCTGTCGACACTGTCTCGTCAACTCTCGGGGCCGTTGCTCCTGCCGGCGGCCGCGGCCTATCCCGCCGCGGCCCGGTTGTACAACCCGCGCTTCGACGCGCAGGTCCATCCCGCAGCGATCGCGTTGTGCGCATCGGCTGCCGACGTCACCGCATGCGTGCGGTTCGCGGCGGCCGGAGGAGCGCCGTTGCGGCTCCGAGCCGGCGGCCACTCCTACGGGGGTTGGTCCACCGGCGAGGGTCTCATCGCTGACGTCTCGCACCTGTCCACGGTCTCGGTCGACACCGCCAGCGGCCTGGCCCGCATCGGGGCCGGAGCACGGTTGGTCGACGTGTACACCGCGCTGGGCGCTCGGGGCGTGGCGATCGCCGCCGGCTCGTGTCCGACCGTCGGCATCACCGGTCTGACCCTCGGCGGCGGCATCGGTGTGCTGGCGCGGGCCTTCGGGTTGACGTGCGACGCGCTGCGCTCCGTGCAGATCGTGACCGCCGACGGCAGGCTGCGCGAGGTCGATGCCACCGCCGATCCGGACCTGTTCTGGGCCCTGCGGGGCGGCGGAGGCGGCAGCTTCGGCGCGGTCACCGCGTTGACCATGGCGGTCCGGCCTGCGCCGAACGTCCAGACGTTCTTCCTCGATTGGGACCTGCAACATGGCGAGTCGGTGTTGGGCGCCTGGCAGGGGTGGATGTCCAACGCCGACAACCGACTCTGGTCCACCTGCAAGCTGCTCGCTGATCCCGGTCGCGGCGCGCAGCACGCACGAGTGGCGGGCACATGGATCGGCCCAGCCCGGGATCTGCCGGCTCAGCTCTCGGCCTTGCGGTCACGGATCAACGCTCCGCCGGCATCAGCTTCAGGGCAGAGCCTCGACTACACGCACGCGATGTTGCTCGAAGCCGGATGCTCGCGGCAGACGGCTGAACAGTGCGTGGTCGATGCGCTCAGCCCTGCCAAGCGCCAACCGTTCGCCGCGACCTCGGCGATCCTGGCCCACGCACTGCCGGCCGAGGGCATCACCGCGGCCGTCCAGGGCGCACGAGCCGGTCTCGAGGTGGCGAACATGGTCGAAGGCGGTGTGTCGTTCGACGCGTTGGGCGGCGCAGTCGCCGCGGTCTCACCCGGCGCCACCGCGTTCGTGCACCGACCTGCCCTAGCCTCGATGCAGTACGCCGCGACATGGGCATCGATGTCAGGTCCAGCCGGACCGGTGAGCACCGCCCCGTTCGACGCCTACGTCCGATCGCAACGATCGGCGATGGCGCGCTGGACAGGTCCAGGGGCCTACGCCAACTACGCCGATCCGCAGATCAGGGACTACGGCACGGCGTACTGGGGGGCCAACTACCCGAGGTTGCAGGCGGTGAAGAAGCACTACGATCCCCACAACCTCTTCACCTTCCCGCAAGCCGTCCGGGGCTGAGGCGGCGTCCGCTGACCTTGCCGAACAACGCGACGATGGCGACCGCAGCGCCGACGAGCAGCACGGGCTCGGCCGATGTCCGGAACCGTTCGTTGCCGTAGACCAGAGCGGCCGTGACCGTGACGCTGACCAGGAGCGCCATCATCGGGAACAGCTGCGCCCGTCGCCGGCGCAGGAGTACGAAGCCATACACCGCGAGGAGGACCACGGGCAGGTACGCCGCCCAGGAGAGCACCTGCCACCCGACGTTGCGGCTCTCGATCGCCTCGAACCTCGCCTGGCCCACCGGGTCGTACAGACCCCAGAGCCGCATGATGCGCACCGGCACGACGATGGGCAGGCGCGACACATGGTCGAACAGGTAATGGCGGCCGTCGCGCTGCAGCTCGTTGGTCAGCGACACCTCGCTGATCTTGTCCTGATCGGCTCGCTTCGTGCACTCGAACGACCAGGAACCGAGCAGCTTGCCGGAATAGGTGGCCGGACAGTTGGTCCCTGCGATGGCCGTGCCGGCCTCGAGGGTGGTGAGGGTCGGCGTGCCGAGTCGGTGCTCGTTGCGGATCACCCATGGGGCCACCACTACGCCGACCGCCACCACCGAGATCGCGGCCAGGCCGATACGTCGACGCCATGGGAGGCGAACGGCGAACAGTGCCGCAGGTACGACCACGATCGCCAGCACGACGAGCGCATCACCGCGAGTGAGCGCGGCTGCGCCCACCAGGACGCCGACCAGTGCCCA
>JALZAI010000068.1 GCA_030948475.1 Actinomycetota bacterium | reverse complement strand
GCTGCCGGGCGGGGGATCATCCGGGACGTCGTGCGTGAGCACGAAGATCGGCACGCCGTCGTGGTGATCGCCCTGCCAGCGGCGGGCATTCTCATACGCCGGCGTCCGGAAATGACGGCCCGTGTCGCCATCACTTCGGTGAACACCTGCCCGTTCTCGTCGGGTTCGTGACGTCGGTCGAGCCAGTTGAACAGGCGGAAACCGCCGACGCCCATCGGCTCGTCGAGGCCGTCCTGCAGCCCGGTGACGAAGCCGTCCAACGACACGCTCATGTCCACGCGGATGAAGGCCATCACGGCCGCCGGTAGATCGAGATGACGGTCCCGTCGGGGTACAGGGTGACCTCGGCTGATCGGAGGCGAAGCCCGACCGGGAGGCCCTTGAACAACGGCTCGCCGCTGCCGAGCGCCACGGGGCGGGTCACTAGGCGGTACTCGTCCACCAGGTTCGCGCGAGTGAGGCCTTGGGCGAGCGTGTAACCGCCGTAGACGATGATTTCGCCGCCAGGCTGCGCTTCGAGGTTTGCGACCTCCGCGGCGAGGTCGCCGCTGGCGATCGTGGTGGTCGGCCAGTGCGCCTGGGTGAGCGTTGTGGAGAACACCACCTTCGGGATGTCGTTCATGGGTTTGGCGTACTCGGCGGTGGATGACGGCCAGAAGCCGGCCATCTCCTTGTAGGTGACCCGGCCCATCGCATGGACACCTGCGTTGCTGACCCATGCCATCTTCCTGGCAACGACCTCGGCGTGCTCCGGCTCGCCCTTCCCGACGTCTTCCTCGGCCCCCCGGACACGTATCCGTCGATGGAGATGCCCATCAGCACCACGACGTCACGCACGGCATTCTCCTCACGTTGTCCTGCGGGTCGTCAATGCGTCGAACGAGCTGCGCCCGTTTCGACACCTATCCGGAATTGATCTCGACCTGTCGGGCTGATGATGGTGGCTCATCATGGGTTACCGGTCGTTCTCGGTCCATCCGCACCGGGCGTGCGAGCCGTCGCAGAACGGCTTCGAGGCCGAATGGCCGCAACGACACAAATGGACGGTGTCCGTCGGCGGCTCGATCACCTGTCCGTCCGCATCGACGATCTCCATGGCGCCGGTCACCTGATACGGGCCGTCACTTAGCGGGACGAGCTGAGGCGGTCTTTGCGTCATGATGACGAAACCCACCGTTGCGAGGCGTTTCTGACGACGCCCCCGGCGTGCATCCTGCGCATCTTCATGATCCTTCCTAGAGGTCAGATTGCCTGGGGGAATTGAAAGAACCGGTCGGGGTCATAGGTGTGCTTGGCGGCGCGGAGACGGGCGAGGTTGTCGCCGTGGTACGCGGTCGCCCAGTCGTCCAACTCGAGGTCGGGGAAGTTCGGGTACACCCCACCCGAGCCGTAGACGTGGGCTATCGCCCATGAACGATCGACCCATTGCCCACCCTCATCGGTGACGTGCTCGAGCAGAAACTGCTCGCTGCGGTGGACGAACGCTGTCGCGTCCGGACCCACCCGGTTGTACGCGCCGCCCAGGGCTGTGAAGTTCAGCTCGCGTCGGCCGTGAGACTCACCGGTCAACTCGTCGAGCAGCGCTGCGATCGCGGCGGCCGGGAGCGCGCAGGCGAAAAACTCGGACCGACTGGTCGTGACCCGCACGCCGTCCTCTCGCTGGTCGAGAGTGGCCAGCGCGCGTTTGAGATCGCGGAAGGTCAAGCCGTCACATGCGCGGGTTCCTGGACGGGTGCCAACTGCGGCGATCAACTCGTCCAGCAGGGTCAACGTTGCGTCCCCGCCACGGAGCACGGCACCGAAGACGACCACGCGCAGGGGGCGGCCGGATTCGGCGACGACAGTCAGGTTGGCGGTGATGTCGTCTGGCGCGATCGGCGCCTACTGCTGCCACGCGGCGATGACCGCAGCGGCGGCGCCGTCGGTCCAGTGCAGCTCGAAGCGGGTAGCGTGCGGCTCGGGGACGGTGGCGAAGACGAGCGAGGTAACCACGCCGAACTGCCCGCCGCCCGCGCCGCGCAAGGCCCAGAAAAGCTCCGGATCGCATTGCGTGTCGCATTCGACCATTCGTCCGTCGGCGAGCACGACCTGCGCGCTTATCAGCGCGTCGCAGGTTAGCCCGTGTACCCGTCCCAGCAGGCCCAGCCCGCCGCCCAGGGTCAGCCCGGCTATCCCGACCGTCGGGCCGCAGCCGGCCGGGATGGTCCGCCCATGCTGATGCAGCGCGTCATAGACGTGCGC
>JALZAI010000038.1 GCA_030948475.1 Actinomycetota bacterium | reverse complement strand
CCTATGCGGAGCTGTCTCGAGCTAGCTTGCAACTTCGACGGCGGCACCACGAAGGCTGCAGGGGTCGCCGAATCCGGTGAGCGAAGCTGGTTGTGCTTGTCGCCGATCGTTCCCTTGAATAGAAGGCACCCATGATCGTTCGCCCTTTTGCTCTTACAGATCTCGACGGTCTCATCCAGATGACAATCGAGACTTTCCGGCCCTTCTATGAGGACTACGTCCATCCGTTGTACGGCGACGTCGTCTTCGAGCACCAGCACCCCGACTGGGAGCAGGACTACCGCGACGAAATGCCCGCATTGCATGAACCCACAGCCGGTCGCCAAATTGCTGTGGCGCAGGTCGGTCACGTGGTCGCCGGTTATGTCAGTTGGAGGACAGACCACAAGCCCGATCATGGCGAGCGGCAGCTTCACGTTGGACCTGCACACAGAGGGTTCGCTCGATGCGGTTCTGCCACAGCCCCAGCGAGTGCGGATACCGGCTGGGGAGTCACTGACGTCCAGGGTCACGGTGCCGAAGCGCGCAGCCTGGGCGATCTGTCCCTCGGCAAGGAACCGGTCGGCGATTCCACGCTGGTCGAGGATCTCAAGGGTGCGTGAGTGGAACCCAGCCGCGCGAGAGCCCACCAGCACCGGCGTCGAGGGCCGCCCGACAATCGCGACATCGACCCCCGCCAACGCCAGCTCCCAGCCGACATCAGGCCCGTCGGCCCGCACCCGACAATGACTACTTCGTTCATCTCAACCCTGCTTCTCTAGGCACGGCCGAGAAGGTTGGGCGCGCGACGGCCCTTGCCTTGGGGTTTCCGCTCGCGACCAGAGCCAACTCAACGTCGCTCGAGCGCCCCCCTTCGTCGAGACAACACCGCGCGACAGCGGCATGTCCGGGAGTTGCGAGCCTCTCTCACGATCCGGACCACATTTCCGTGCCACGAGAACCCAGCCAGTGACCGCAACCGAGCCACTGCTCCGTTTTCTGTAAGCGGCACCGAATGCGGGCGTTCCGGACCCGATCCGGTCAGGAATTGAGAAGCGCCACGCGTGTGATCACGGCTAGCCTTCAACGGAAGGGTAGACATGACGCCGAGCCTTGCCCGTCGAGAAGGGAACCCTGAGAATGCCCGCGAAGAAGGTCAAGGCCGACTCCGACGGCTTCAACGCCGAGGAGCGCGCCGCGATGAAGGAGCGCGCCGCTGAGCTGCGCGCCGAGGGCAAGAAGGGCGCCAAGAAGGCGGATGGCCTTCAGGCATTGCTCGACAGGATTGCGGAGATGGCACCGGAGGACCGTGCGCTCGCCGAGCGCGTCCACATGACGGTGACCGCGTCCGCCCCCGGCCTGTCGCCGAAGACCTGGTACGGCATGCCTGCCTACGCGAACGAGGACGGCAAGGTCGTCGTCTTCTTCCAGGACGCGGGCAAGTTCAACTACCGCTACTCGACCCTGGGTTTCCAGGACGCCGCGAACCTCGATGACGACGACATGTGGCCGGTGTCATACGCGCTCAAGAAGTGGAGCCCGGCGGTGGACAAGAAGGTTGCCGAACTGGTGAAGGCCGCAGTCTCCTGACCGGTGCCGGGACCCAGCGGACTGAGCGCCGCCGGTTCCTCACGCCCCATCGATCGCCGATCACCGGTCCTCCTCGCCGCCCCTCGGCGCACTGTGGTCATCAAGTGTGGACGATCCGACGGACCGGGGTCGATGAGAACGACCGGACCCTGCCCGATGTCGCGCGACATCGTTCTCGCGGGCCCGCTCTGCACCATTCCGACGACATCCGGACGCCACATCGGTAACAGCAGCCGCTTCCGACAGGCTTCGACCACGCACGAGGTGCGCCTAAACCGTCGCGAGTTCCGCCACGACTGTTTCGGCCCGCTGGGGTGCCCGGCGGTTCGGGATCGCGAAGGCGGCCACCGCGCCCAGTGCCACGACACCGGCGCCGACCAGGATCGCCGGGTTCATGCCGTCGACGAACGCCTGTCCGCTCTGATACCCGCCGACTCGAGCGAACACCGAGGCCAGCACGGCGACGCCGAATACGCCGCCCAGTTCGCGAATCGCGTTGTTCGCGCCCGAGGCCTTGCCCTCCTCGGCGGGCCGCACGGCGGAGAGCACCACATTCGCCACCGGCGCGAAGAAGAGCCCCATCCCGATGCCGGCCAGGACGAACGGGCCGACGAATGCCCCGTACGCGGTCGTCGGCGTCGAGATGAGCCCTATCCAGCCGAGTCCCGCGGCCTGCAGTGACAGCCCGAGACCGATCAGTGTCTTGCCGCCGATCTTGTCCGAGAGGGCACCCGCGAGCGGCGCGATGAACATCGGCGCAATCGTCCATGGCAGGATGCGCAGACCGGAGCCCAGCGGCGAATAGCCCTGCACCGTCTGGAAGAACTGCGATAGCAGGAAGATCGAGCCGAACATCCCGAAAAACATAAACATCGACGCAGCGTTCGCTAGCGTGAACGCGGCGTTGCGGAAGAATCGCAACGGCAACATCGGGTTCTCGACGTGCAACTCCCACGCCACGAAGGCGGCGAGCCCGACGGCGCCAGCAGCCAGCGCACCGAGGATCTCTGGGCTCGCCCACCCCTGGGAGTTGCCCCGCACCAGCCCCCATACGACGCCGAACAGGCCGGCGCTGGACAGAGCCAGCCCGACAAGGTCGAGCTTGGCTGCGGGGCCGTGACTCTCGGTCAAGCGGGATAGGGCGAGCGGTACCAAGACAACGCCGATCGGCACGTTTAGCCAGAAGATCCACTGCCACGAGATCCCTTGCACGATGGCGCCGCCCACCACCGGGCCTAGGGCGACCGCGAGCCCGCTGATACCGCCCCACGCGCCGAGTGCCAGACCACGCTTGTCGGGGGGAACCGCGGCGCTGAGGATCGTGAGGGTCAGCGGCATGACGATTGCGCCGCCGAGTCCCTGCATCGCGCGTGCGACGTTGAGCAACTCGATGGACGGTGCCAGGGCAGCGCCGATGGAGCCCGCCGTGAAGACACCGACACCGAGCACGAACAGGCGCCTGCGGCCAAACCGATCGCCGAGCGCCGCACCCGTCAGCAACAGCACGGCGAAGGTGAGCGTGTAGGCGTTGACGGTCCATTCCAGGCTCGCAAGTGATGCACCGAGGTCCTTGCGGATCACCGGAATCGCGGTTGTGACGACGAGGTTGTCGAGGGTGACCATGAACAGCGCGACCGAGGTGATCACGAAGGTCCATAGCGTGCGGTTTCGCATGTCTGCTCCTTTGCATTTCTGAGGCGACTAAATCTGTGTGAGTGAGTGGTTACTTCTATAGATTGCCCAAAAAAATTTGGGTCTATGTCGTCATGTTGTCTTTGCAGGCCTCGAGTAGCCGGGTCGACCACGGCTCGGGGTCCTCGACCAGATTCAGCGACATGAAGATCGTGATGAGCATCCCGTCGGCGAAGAAGCGGCTGACAACCGAGGCGGGTTCGCCCGAGCTCTGCTCAGCGAGGTCGACGAGATTGCGCCAACCGCTGCGGGTGACCCGGGCGATGTCGGGGTCGTCGGACGAGGTCCATGACTTGAGCATCAACATCAGCCGGTCGTGATCCTGCATGAGCTCGGTGTACGCCTCGCCCATCGCGTGCAGTGCCTCCTGGCCCGAGTGGCCGTCCGCAGCGCGGGCGAAGACCGTGTAGAGCTCGTCGATGCAGCGCTGACACGCGGCAAGATAGAGCTCCTTCTTCGAGCCGAAGAGCCGGAACAGGTAGGGCTGAGAGATGCCGGCGGCGTGGGCGATGTCCTCGGTCGAGGCGCCGTGCAGGCCCCGCAGCCCGAACTCGTGCGTCGCCGCGTCGAGCACAGCCACCCGCCGCTCGTCCGCGGTCTGCCGGGGTGCCGTCGCCTGCTTCACGGTAGTGAGTATTCACTCACAAGTTGGCGAGTGTCAAGCTCGGCGTGACCCGCGACTGCTGCTTGTGGCGGTGACGCTGCACCAGAGCCGGGGCGATGGTGGGACGTGACCCGCTGTCCCGCGACTACGCGTGCGTGTGGGCGTGTCATGTCAGGGGCCGTAGCGCAGCGGGAGGCCGTCGGGGTCGGGCTCACGGCGAAGGGCAATCGCGGCCGGTGTCTACGTTCGTGCGACAACAGGCAGCCTGGCGAGCGACCTCAATGGAGTACAGCGGGGGCTAGGACCGCAGCTCGTTGGCGATCTCGAACCCGGTCTCTTCGGGCGGCGCGGTGAACCCACCGGGGATGCCCTGCGACATCCGGGGCATGAGAGTGCCGTCGCGAAACTCCTCCCAGCTCTCACGCGACTCGTGCACGGCGACGACCGTCCAGCTGTCCGCAGACGGGCCAGCGGCGTGGTACAGCTGCCCCTTGGGCAGGCCGCCATCGTCCGGATGCACCGCTGCGATTGATGCTTCGTACTGCTCCTTGGTGCCACCAGCGAACTTGTGGACGACGCCGTACGCCATTGGTTAGCCCTCTCACGCGTTGATTTACCCTCGCCAGGTTTGCGATTCCCGAGGCGGTATCGATGGGATGACGCCGGGACACTAACAACTGCGCGGGCACCACGTCGAGGTACCCGCGGCGACACGGCGTGGCAACGCCGACTCAAGGTGCGTCGGGTGGCAACGCTTCACACCAAGGCACGCACAGATGGGAACGCTGCGGAGCTGGTCCGAGCGAGCGCATATCACACCATCTGGGGCTTACGAGGTGTCGCGACCCGCTGGCCGGACCGCGCAGCGCAACTCAGCGTCACGCAGCGGGCGGCAGAGTGACGCCAAATCCGGCGACGGCCAGTCGCAGCAACACCTGACCTGGTGCGAGCAGGTCGGCAATCCGGGCGGCGCTGAGCACCTCGAGTTCACCTAGGCGTGTGGCGTAGAGCGTGTCGCTGTCCAGGCGCGCCGCATGTAGCGCCTCGACGTTGCGCCACACCTTTTGGCGCGCTTCACGCAGGAACCGCTTCGAAGCCAATCGGTTCAGTGGCGCAAGCACTCGATCCAAGAGGGCTTTCGTGTCGCCGAGCCGATCGTCCTCGTCCTTGACCCGGCTGGCGAGGACGTCGTCGATGCGCTCGTGGTCACGACGTCTGCTGTGGACAAGGCGTTCGTCGTGGAAGTCCCTGGGACTGATCACCGACAGCATCGCCTGCGGCAGGTCGTAGTTTACGTGCGCGTTGATGCCCAGCAGTACATGCCGCAGCGTAGGAAGACCGTCCGGCGCGGTGAAGGCGAGTCGCCACGGGCGCGGCACGGCCGACAGTTGGCCGGATAGCAACGCGTCGTGGGCTTGGAGATAGAGGTTGGCGAAAGCCACGTCCCACCTCTCCACCCATGCGGGGTCGAGAAACCTGCCGCCCTTGACCGCGTCGCTCACCGCCTGCGTGGTGCGCAGGTACGTCGACAGGAAGGGCCGACGAGGTGAGTCAGCTGGCAGGGCGTTCAGACGTGACTGCATCTGCGCCACGAGGTCGTCGACGGGACCCGAACCGGACACGCCGTATCACCCTTCTCGATGTGATGACCGCGACTCCATGCGCAGGTACAGCACGACCAGCGCCGCCGTCGTCATGGCGAAGCCCACGAGGAACAGCCAGGTGAGTGCGTTCGACGCGTCGAACTCCGAGTGTGCGCGCGCTCCGGCAATCAGGATCAGCACGAGCATGACCCCAGCGACCTGCAACAGGATCCGAACCGCACTCCAACGGCGTTCCCACCATGCGCCGATACCGGCCACGCCCAGCGCGAAGATCGCGCCCAACATGCGCGCGGTCAGCGGTGTCAGATGCCACGGCCAGATGGCCACACCCCGCGCCGGAAACACGTACAGAAACAGGCACATCGCCAACGAGATCACGCCGAACAGAACGAGAGCGCCCGCCGGCGCCACACCGATTCGGCCCGCGGAGTCGGCTTCCGAGTCGTACTCTCGCTGGTTGCGGAAGAACACCGCGAACACCAACAACGGGGTGGTGAAGTACAGGGCCACCCAAAGCCAGAACGCGACGTTGCCATGCACAAACCGATCCCAGTGAAGGACCGTTGTGACGCCCATCAACGTCGCGAAGGTCCCGACCGGTACGAACCCACCGGCGACCGTGTGCCACTTCGATGCGCGCACAACCCGCAGGAAGAAGTACGCGCCACCGAGGTAGACCGACCCGAGCACCATTGGCGACATTGTCGGCTCGATGTCCCAGGCGAACAGCCGCTTCGTGTCAGTCGGCCAGGGCACGAGCACCGCGAACGCCAGGACAAGGAACGGAACGATGGCCGCCGCCAGGACACGGGTGGAGGGAAGCACTCGGTCACTTCTCGTGCGCGCCTGATCGACCACCTTGCCTCCCGCCTCGACGACAGCCTATGGAGCACAGTGCGCAACGCACACATCTGAATGCGCCAACCGGGCACCCCCACGTCGACTGGGCGATGCAATGCGCGAAATATCCGGTCATCAGGATCCGGGAGCGTCGGGACGGCGAGCTGGACGGCCTGATCGAGGTCGATCGCGGTGACAGGACCTGGCCGGGACACGGCGCAACGATTGCCGGATCGTCGGTGATACAGCCGAACCGATTTGGGCAGATACATAGGCACCGCCACCCACGACAACACCGACGACAGGGGCTGCGCCATGACGTTCGTCAAGGGATTGTTGGGGGGCGCAGCCGCAGGTGCCGCAGGCACGACCGCGCTCAACGCGGTCACCTACCTGGACATGGCCGTGCGCGGACGTCCCACCAGCAGCGCTCCCGAGGACACGGTCGAGGCACTGGCGGGCAGACTCGGCCAGCGCATCCCCGGTGACGAGGACACACGCAGCAACCGGCTGGCCGGCCTCGGCCCGCTGACCGGCCTGGTCGCGGGGCTCGGTGTCGGTGCGGCCCTCGGCCTCGGCTACGCGGCTGGCTGGCGTCCCAACCTCATCGTCGGCGGACTTGCCGCCGGCGTCGCGGCGATGGCTGGGACGGACGCGTCGATGGCCGCGCTCGGTGTCACCGACCCCCGGACCTGGGCGGGCAAGGACTGGCTCAGCGACGCGATCCCGCACGCGGTCTACGGACTGGTGACGGCGGGTGTTGCGCGCGGCCTGCTCTCCAGTGAGGCCTGACCCGACGACGGAAAGGAACTGAAGATGCCTAAGGTCTTTCGCTTCACCGAGTACGGCGGCGCCGAGACACAGGAGTTCGTCGACCTGCCCGCGCCTGAGCCGGGACCGAGCGAGATTCTGGTCAAGGTGCACGCCGCCGGCGTCAATCCGGTCGACTACAAGATCCGCCGGGGCATGCTGGCCAGCTTCTCGCCCCGCGAGCTGCCCTCGGAGTTCGGCAGCGAGGTCTCCGGCGTCGTGGTCAAGTTCGGCCAGGACGTCGACGGATTTGCCCCGGGCGACGAGGTATTCGGGTCGCCGGCTCCCACGCACGGAGCGTTCTCGGAGTACACCGTAACGAGCGCCGAAGCGACCGCGAAGAAGCCGCCGCAGGTGAGCTTCACCGACGCGGCCGCCATCCCGGTCGCAGGTGCCACCGGCTACGACGGCATCGTTCACCTGAACCTGTCTGAGGGGCAGACGTTACTGATCAACGGCATCGGCGGCGGCGTCGGCGTCGTTGCGGCGCAGATCGCACGCGACTCCGGGATCGCCGTCTTCGGCACCGCGAGCGAGTCCAAACGGGCACTCGTCGAATCGTTGGGCGCGATTCTGGTGCCCTACGGCGACGGCGTCGAGGGACGCGTCCGGGAACTGTTGCCTGATGGGGTCGACGGCATCTACGACCTGGTTGGCGGTGACGCGCTGCGCTCGGTTGCCGGTCTTGTGAAGGACCGCAGCAAGCTCATCTCTGCGGCGGATCCCACAACCGCGACCGAACTCGGCGGCGCACCGGTCAAGCGCGACCGCACGGCACGGATACTCGACGAGGTTGCCCAGCTCGTGGCCGACGGAAAGCTCGACCCGCATGTCAACGACGTGGTCGCCTTCGACGACGCGCCGCAAGCCGTCGCGTCCGTCGAGTCCGGGCACGCGCTTGGGAAGGTCGTGCTTCAGCTTCTCTGAGCGGCGGATACTCGGCCCGTGCCCACCCTTTCGGAACTTGATCTCGACGCGCTCGTCGGACGTCGCGTCGACGAGGCGCGCGCGGCAATCACCGAGGCCGGCGGCATATTGCGTGCGGTGTCGCCGGACCAGGCTGTGACCGCTGACTACCGCTCGCATCGGGTCACGCTGCTGGTCGAGGACGGGCGGGTCATCCGCAATCTTGGCATCGGATGACTCACGAGGGCCGACCCGGCCCGCCGTCGACCGTGACCCTCAGACGAGCTGGCGGTTGTCCGGCAGTACCGGCTCCGGCGCGTCCTCGTGATCCTTCGCGCCCCCGCCGCCGTTCCGGCAGACCGGACACCACGGCTGCAGCCGCCGATGCGTGCTGTGGCTCATGATCAGGTAGATCATCGAAAACTGAACCAGTGCCCAGATGATCCGGCCGATCGTCCCCGGGATGAAGTTCGAGCCGATCAATACGACCAGATACGGGATCAGCAGGTGCGGAGCGGACGCAGCGTGCGCGAGCCAGAACCGACGCTGGAACCGCCCCGCCTGCTCGGAGGCGTTGAGCGGCATCGATGCCGCGCAGTGCTCGCACAGCTGGCGGTCGTGGCGACGCATGAACAGCCAGCTGGCCAGCACGAACAGGACCAGTGCAAGCGGCACCGTCACTGCGAGCGGACCGGATGGAGGCCGCAGCCCCACCACGATCGCAGCAATGATCGAGACGCTCAGCAGCTCCGGCGCGTAGTGTCCCCACACTGCCGCGACCCGGTCCGCTCTCGATTCGTCAATTCCGTCAAATCCCCGCCCGCTCCCCATCCGGCAATCCTGACCGCTGCGGGCGTGTCGCGCCAGCCGTAGCACCTGGCCCCGGAGTGCTTCGCCCCGGGTTGCCCCGTGATGTCAGGCCGTTGTCTCAGGCCGTTCGCGCGCTCGGCATACCCAGCGGGACCGCACCGTTGCGCAGGGCTCCCGGCGCGTCAGACGCGACGATCGGGGACGTTGGCGCGATCGGGGCGAGGCGACGGTAGGCGCTGCCCAGCGGCGGGCGCTGGTCGGTCTGGCCGTTGTTGGGCCACAGCGCAGCGGCCCGCTCGGCCTGCGCGGTGATCGACAGCGCCGGATTGACGCCGAGGTTGGCCGACAGGGTCGAGCCGTCGATCACGTGCAGTCCCTCGTATCCGAACAGCCGGTGGTACGGGTCGACGACGCCGCTCGTCTCCGACCCGCCGACCGGGCAGCCGCCGATGAGGTGCGCCGTCATCGGGACGTTCATCAGGTCCCCCCACGTCCCACCGACCATCCCGCCCACATTCTCGGCGAGCTGTTCGGCCGCGCGGTTCGCCACCGGAATCCAGGTGGGATTGGGCTCGCCGTCGCCCTGGACCGACGTCAGCCGCGAGAAACCGAAGCGGGTCCGCTTGCGCAGCACCGTGATCGAGTTGTTGAGCGACTGCATCACCAGCAGGATGATCACCCGTTCGGACCACCGGCGCGGGACGAGGACCCGGATGAGCGCCGGGCGGTGCAGCAGAGCCCGCAGGAACTGGGCCCACCGGTTGCGCCGCGTGCCCCCGTCGGTCATCAGGGTGTTGAGCAGGCCCATCGCGTTACTGCCCTTGCCGTAGCGGCACGGCTCGATGTGGGTGTCCTCGTCCGGGTGCCAGGACGACGTGATCGCGACGCCACGGGTGTAGTCAGCCGGGGGATGGTTCATGCGCACCCCGAGCAACGCCTCGGAGTTGGTCCGGGTCAGGTAACCGAGTCGCGTGGAGATTCGCGGCAGGGTGGTCGCGCGCAGCCCGTGCAGCAGCTTCTGGGTGTTGTACGTGCCGGCGGAGAACACGACATGCTCGGCGGTGAGCGTGCGCCGTCCGATGCGCAGCCAGGAACCGGTACGCACCGTCTCGACCACGTATCCGCCGCCGTGCAGCGGACGGACCCCGGTGACCGTAGTCAATGCGTGCACCTGAGCGCCACCACGCTCGGCCAGCGCGAGGTAGTTCTTGACGAGCGTGTTCTTCGCGCCGTGCCGGCACCCGGTCATGCACTCGCCGCAGTCGAGGCACCCGGTTCGGTCCGGTCCGGCGCCGCCGAAATATGGATCGGACACCGTACGTCCGGGCTGCGCGCCGAAGAACACGCCGACGGGGGTCTTGCGGAACGTGTCAGCCTTGCCGAATTGCCCTGCCAGTCGGCGCATCTCGACGTCGCTCGGGGTATCGCCTGGGTAGGTCGTGACGCCCAACATCCGCTTGGCCTGCTCGTAATGCGGGGCCAGTTCCGCACGCCAGTCGGTGATGTGCGCCCATTGCGGGTCGTCGTAGAAGGCCTGCGGTGGTTCGTACAGAGTGTTCGCGTAGTTGAGCGAGCCGCCGCCCACGCCCGCGCCGGCAAGAATCAGGCAGTCCTTGAGGACGTGGATGCGCTGGATGCCGGTACAGCCGAGTCTCGGAGCCCAGATGAACTGGCGCAGGTGCCAGGAGTTCTTCGGCAGCCCATCATCGGTGAAGCGGCGCCCGGCCTCGAGCACGCCGACGCGGTACCCCTTCTCGGTCAGCCGAAGCGCCGTGACGCTGCCGCCGAAACCGGATCCGATCACGAGCACGTCATAGTCGGGTCTGGCATCGTCGGACATGCAGCCGCACCTCAATCGTGACCCGAAGATTCGAGTCTACGTGCGAGTTACCGCGGCTCAGCGCGTCGCCCGCGGCGATCTCGTCGCGGGGGCGTCCGGGTTACGGCACAGTGTCGCCGGAGCCAGTCGACTCCTGTCCCTTGTCCACTGCCTTGTCCACCTGCTCGCCGTGACCGAACTTCGACTCGGCGGCGTCGCCAGCTTTCTCCATCCCTTGATCGACCTGCTCGTCGTGCTCGTCGGCCATCTTCTTGATGTCGTCCAGACCAGGCATGACATGTCCCCTCTGCTGCACCGCGGAAATCGAGCGGGTCGGCGCCGCGGCGTCCGGTGTGCCAACGAACTCACCCTAATCGCCGCGGCCGCCCCCAACGGCTCGGCAGGCGTTCATGACTCGTTCATCCCGCGGACAGGGGCCGGATGTGCACCGTCTCTAGCGTCGCCAAGGACAGACTTTTCACAGGCAAAGGGATGGTGACCTGATGGGGCGTACACGCCTTGTCTCGATCGCAGCGCTGCTCGCCGCTGGATCCGTCGCGCTCGCGGCGTGCAGCTCGAGCAGCAATAACAACAAGACTTCCTCGCCCACGGTCGGAAGCACCAGCACCAGCACCGGCAGCTCGCCGACGGCGGGCGGCGGCGGAGCGACGTGCGCGTCCGGCGCGCTCAACGCCGAGGGCTCGACGGCCCAGGCGAACGCGATGGACGCCTGGCGCAAGGCATACCAGAGCGCCTGCAGCGGCGCGACCGTCAACTACAACCCCACCGGCTCAGGAGACGGCGTCACCGCCTTCACCAAGGGCCAGGTCGACTTCGCCGGATCCGACTCGGCGCTCGACCCGACCAAGGGCGAAATCGCCGCCGCGCAGAAGCGTTGCGGCAGCGTCCCGCTCGACCTGCCGATGGTCGTCGGACCTATCGCGATCGCCTACAAGCTCAAGGGCGTCAGCAAGCTCGTGCTGGACGGCCCGACGCTCGCGAAGATCTTCCTAGGCAAGATCAAGACATGGAACGACCCGGCAATCACCAAGCTGAACTCCGGAGCCACCCTGCCGGCGACGAAGATCACCGTCTTCTACCGCTCGGACTCCTCGGGTACGACGCAGAACTTCGAGAAGTACCTGGCCGCCACCGCGTCCAGCATCTTCACCTCGACGCCCGACAAGGACTCCTCGAAGGCCGGTTTCGCCGGGCAGGGCAAGGCCAAGTCTCAGGGCGTGGCCGACGCCACCAGCAAGACCGAAGGCGGGATCAGCTACACCGAGTTCTCCTATGCGGTGAGTAGCGGCCTGTCGACGGCCGAGATCGACAACGGCTCCGGCCCGGTCCAGCTGTCGAACGCGACGGCGAGCACTGCAGCGGGTGCCGCGAAGGTCGTCGGCACGGGCAGCGACCTCAGCCTGAAGATCGACTACGCGACCAAGGCCAAGGGTGCCTACCCGCTGATCTTGGTCACCTACGAGGTCGTGTGCACCAAGTACGGCAAGCCGGCCACTGGGACGTTCGTGAAGAACTTCCTGAACTACACCGTAGCCGGCGGGCAGGCCGGATTGGCTCAGCTCGGCTACGCGCCGCTCCCGGCGGCCCTACAGACCAAGGTCAAGGCTGCCATCGCCACGATCAGCTGACCCAGCCCACATCCCCGGATCGCCCCGCCCGCGGGGATGCGGATACCTGAAGGAACACCCATGGCTGACGGAGAGATCACGGTGGACACGCCGCACGGCCCGTCGCCCGATCCGGCCGAACCACCCAAGCTGTCTGAGCAGTCCCGCCCGCCCGGACAGTCCGATCCGGTCGAGCGCGCGGGCAGCAGCGATAACGGTGCGGGCCGGTTGGCGGCGCCGCTCACCCCGTACGAGTCCGTCGGGCCGGTCGAATCGAGCAATGCGCTGGCGACCGGTTCGGCGCTCGGCTCCCCGGCCGGATCCGGGTCGGGCTCAGTGCGGCTGGGCACGCCGAAGACGAGCAGACGCCTCGGTGATCGGATCTTCGCCGCGATGACGTCCGGCGCTTCCGCACTCGTCATTGTCATCGTGGTGCTGGTCGCGATCTTCCTCGTGGTGCAGGCGTTGCCGTCGATTCTCGACGACAAGGTCAACTTCCTGTTCTCCAACGAGTGGGATACCACGCCCGGCAACCTGCACTTCGGGGTCGCGGGCCTGCTCTACACGACGGTGTTGATCTCGCTCGTGGCGCTGGTCGTAGCCGTGCCGATCGCCATCGGTATCGCGCTGTTCATCACGCACTACGCACCGGTCCGGGTAGCGCGCCCGATCGCCTACGTTATCGACCTGCTCGCTGCGATCCCATCGATCATCTACGGGATCTGGGGCGCACGAGTCCTGGCGCCACAACTCGAACCCGTGCAGCGCGCGCTCACGAACCTCAACTTCATCCCGGTGTTCAAGTCAGGTTTCGGCACCGGCACCGTCTTCGACGGCGCGGTCGTACTGTCCGTGATGATCCTGCCGATCATCACCGCCATCAGTCGGGACGTGTTCGAGCGGACCCCGATCGAGAACAAGGAAGCTGCACTCGCTCTCGGCGCGACCCGTTGGGAGATGATCCGGATGACGGTGCTGCCCTACGGTCGTCCGGGTGTGGTGAGCGGGGCCATGCTCGGGCTCGGACGGGCGCTCGGCGAGACGCTCGCCGTGTACCTGATCCTGTCGAAAGTCAGCACCTTCTCCGCGTCGCTGTTCAGCGGCGGCGAGACGTTCGCCTCGAAGATCGCCAACAACAGCGCCGAGTTCAGCAACCCGAAATCGACCGGCGCGTACATCGCCGCCGGCCTGGTGCTGTTCGTGCTCACCTTCGTCGTCAACGCGGCCGCGCGAGCAATCGTCAACCGCCGTAGGGACTTCGTGTAATGACAGCGACAACGGTGTCATCGCCCGCCACACCGACGTTCGCCAAGGTGTCCGGCAAGCGGCGCGTCAAGAACAACCTGGCGACCGTGCTGGTGATTGCCTGCTTCCTTATCGCGCTGATCCCGCTGGTGTGGTTGTTGTGGACGGTCATCAGCAAGGGCCTCGGCGTCATCCTGCACGCCGACTGGTGGATGAGCTCGCAGCGCAACATCAACTACACGGACCGGGGCGGCGGCGCACTGCATGCCATCGTCGGCTCACTCGAACAGGTCGCGCTGTGCACGGTGATCTCGGTGCCGGTCGCGATCCTGGTCGGTGTCTACCTTGTCGAGTACGGCCGCGGCTGGTTTGCGCGGACCACCACCTTCATGGTCGACATCCTGACCGGAATCCCGTCGATCGTCGCGGCCCTTTTCGTCTACGCGCTGATCATCTCGACCGGCGGCGGGCACCGGGCGGCCTGGCTGGTGTCGCTCGCTCTCGTCGTGCTGATGATCCCGGTGATTGTGCGGACGACCGAGGAGATGCTCAAGCTCGTCCCGAACGAACTGCGCGAGGCCTCCTACGCACTCGGCGTGCCGAAGTGGAAGACGATCACGAAGATCGTCATCCCGACCGCGTTCACCGGGCTCGTGACCGGCGTCGTCCTCGGCGTCGCCCGCGTCGCCGGGGAGACCGCACCTCTCCTGATTCTGGTCGGGTACGCCGACTCGACGAACTGGAACCTGTTCGGCGGCTTCCAGGGCTCGCTCCCGAGCATGATCAACAGCCAGTTCACGAACCTGAACCAGGCAAGCGGCGGCGGTGGCTATCACCTCGACGCGAACGGCAACCGGGTCGCCGGATCCGTCATGAACTACGCGCCCGATCGCATGTGGGGAACGGCGCTCACCCTGATCCTCATCATCCTGTTGCTCAATCTGATCGCCCGGTTCATCGGACGATTCAACAAGGTCTCGAAGTAGGGAAACGCCGTGGCCAAGCGCATCGACGCGAAGAACCTCAACATCTACTACAGCAAGTTCCTCGCGGTGAGCGAGGTGAATTTCACGATCGCGCCCCGATCGGTGACCGCGTTCATCGGGCCGTCGGGGTGCGGCAAGTCGACGGTGTTGCGAACCCTCAACCGGATGCACGAGGTCATCGCCGGCGCGCGCGTAGAAGGCGACGTGATGCTCGACGGCGACAACATCTACGGATCCGATATCGATCCAGTCAACGTGCGCCGAACCATCGGCATGGTCTTCCAGCGTCCCAACCCGTTCCCCACCATGTCGATCTACGACAACGTGGCCGCCGGACTCAAGCTGACCACCAAGCGGTCCAAGAGCGAGTTGGACGGGGTCGTCGAGAACGCGCTGCGCGCCGCGAACCTCTGGGAGGAGGTGCGCAACCGCCTCGCCAAGCCCGGCGCGAGCCTGTCCGGAGGACAGCAGCAACGGCTGTGCATCGCGCGCGCCATCGCGGTCGAGCCGCAGGTGTTGCTGATGGACGAACCCTGCTCGGCGCTCGACCCGATCTCGACGCTCGCAATCGAGGACCTCATCCAGGATCTCAAGACCAAGTACACGATCGTCATCGTCACCCACAACATGCTGCAGGCGGCGCGAGTGTCGGACCGGACGGCCTTCTTCAACCTCGCTGGCATCGGCAAGCCAGGACAGCTCGTCGAGATGGACGATACCCAGACGATCTTCTCCAACCCGTCCGACAAGCGCACCGAGGACTACATCTCCGGTCGCTTCGGCTGACCCGCGACACGACACACAAGCGAAGGCGGAATTGATGCGCGACGTCTATCACGACGAACTGGACGACATCGGCAAGCGAGTCATCGAGATGACCAACCTGGTGGCCATCGCGATCGAGCGAGCGACTCGCGCCCTGCTGGATGCCAATCTGACCCAGGCCGACCTGGTCATCGCCGACGACCGGCGGGTGGACGCGCTGCGCGAGGAACTCGAAGACCGTTGCTTCCAGCTCATCGCGCAGCAGCAGCCGGTCGCTACCGATCTACGCGTTCTCATCAGCACGATCCACCTGGCCGCGGACATCGAGCGGATGGGCGACCTTGCGCACCACGTAGCCAAGATCGCGCGGCTGCGCTATCCCGACAGCGCCGTGCCGCCGGAGGCGCGCGACGTCATCTCGCAGATGGGCGAGGTCGCCCGCTCGCTCGTCACCAAGGTCGCCGACGTCGTTGACGGGCGCGACATCGCGCTGGCGAAGGCGATCGAGGCGGAGGACGACTCGATGGACGCGCTACGGCGCAAGCTGTTCACCGTCGTGCTGTCGCCGAACTGGACGCGCGGAAGCGCGGCGGCGATCGACATGACCCTGCTCGGCCGCTACTACGAGCGCTACGCCGATCACGCGGTTGCTGTCGCGCGCCGCACGATCTTCATCGTTACCGGCCACCGACCCGAGCACTGAGCTCACCCGAAACGACTTGTTAGATCATGGAGGACGCAGTGAGCGAAGCTTGCGAGCGAACCAATGTGATCGCCGAGCCGAACGAGCGCGGCGAGGCTCGGGCGTGAGCGAAGCTTGCGAGCGAACCAATGTGATCGGGCTCAGACATTCCAGCGCCGAGCCGAACGAGCGCAGCGAGGCTCGGACGACCGACGCCCCGGCGGTGAGCTCGGAGCCGGACCAAGCGCAGCCGTTGGCACACGGCGATGTCGTCCTCGACCGCGCCGCTCGTCTCGTACTCGTCCGAGACAGAAGGTTGCAGTTGGCCATGCAGGAATACCGGCTCCTCGAACTGCTGATGGCCAACGCCGACCACGTACTGGCGACGCAATTCATCCTCGACTCGTTGTGGGGGCCTGCCTTTCACGGCGATCCGGGTACGGTCGCGGTGCACGTCCTGCGACTGCGCAAGAAACTCGAGGCCGATCCGCGCGCCGGGCGCCACCTGCGCACTGTCCGTGGCATCGGCTACATCTTCGACACCGAACCGCTTGCCGGCTAGGTTCGCTCCCACTGCACGTCGAGGTCGTAGCGATTGAACCCGGACCGCTCGTAGAGCCGCATCGCGGTGGTATTGCTGTCGTCGACGTAGAGCAGCACCTGCGAGCACTCACGGTCGCGCAGATACGTCAGTCCGCGTTGCAGCAGCACCGCGCCCAGGCCGCCACCCTGTGCGGACGGGTCGATGCCTATGACGTACACCTCGCCGACGTGGTCTGCGTGCAGCTTCGTCCAATGAAAGCCGACCAGGGCGGCGCCGCGCCAGGCCAGCAGGAAACCTGACGGATCGAACCAGGTCTCGGCCTCGCGGGCCTCGAGATCCGTCCGAGCCCAGCTGGCCTGCTCGGGATGGTGGGCGAACGCGGCGGCATTGACACGCGTCCAGGCGTCCTCGTCCCGCCCGATCACGAACGCCCGGATCTCGATGCCGGACGGCAGCGCTCGCTCGGGCAGCGGGTCGTCCAGGCTGCGCCTCAGCTGATGCAGGGTGCGAACCTGCGCGAAGCCGCGCTGCCCGAGCACCGCGGCGAGCCGGCTTCGCCTGCCGTGCGACCACACCAGCAGTGCCTGTCCATCGAACTCGTCCAGCAGCGGCTCGAGCACGTCGGTCGACGCCGCGATCTCCAGCGAGCGCCCGTCCAACTGGGCGTAGCCGACGAGACGATCCGCATCGTGCGCGACCACATGCCGCGCCGACGCCGCGCCAAGGTGGGTCAGCGCCTGGTCGGACAGCGGCGGCTGGCCGTCGTCAGCCTCGACCGCCGCAGCAAGCCCGCGCACGGCAGCCTGGTCCTCGGCGTCCAGCCCGTCCGGCGAACAGAGCTCGATAGCCACCTAGCGGGCTGCCTCGACCGCCCGGTCGACCGCGGCAGCCGGTGCTCGCGCGACCTGCTCGGTACTGGGGCGTACGAACTTGTAGCCGACGTTGCGCACGGTGCCGATCATCGACTCGCGCTCGGGTCCGAGCTTCGCGCGCAGCCGCCGCACATGCACGTCGACGGTGCGGGTTCCACCGAAGTAGTCGTAGCCCCAGACCTCCTGCACCAGATGCGAGCGGCTGAACACCCGGCCCGGATGCTGGGCGAGGAACTTCAGCAGCTCGAACTCCTTGTAGGTGAGATCGAGCGTGGTGCCGGACAACTTCGCCGAATAGGCCGTCTCGTCGATCGTGAGGTCGCCGACATCGACGTGATTGGGCAGCTGCTCGGTTGTGGACGCGCGCCGTTCGATCACCCGGCGAAGCCGAGCATCGAGCTCGGCCGGCCCCGCCGTGTCGAGGATGATGTCGTCGATCTTCCATTCGGCCGAAAGTGCGATGAGCCCACCCTCGGTCAGGACGGCGACGGTCGGGATGGATTCGCCCAGTGCCGCGAGTACCCGGGTGAAGCCGCGAGCGGCGGCGAGGTCGCGACGTCCGTCCAGCAACACCGCGTCGCCGAGTGGGCGGTCCAGCAACGCGGACGCGTCCAGTGGCAGGACCGTGACGCGGTGCGGGAGCAGGCCGAGCGCGGGCAGCACCTCCGTGGTGGGTTGCCGCGCGGTGGTCAGCAGGGTGAGGTCCACGGGGCCTCCATGTCGGCGGATCGCTACGGTCGGCTCTGCTTCTCCGCTGGCCAGGCGGTGAGGTCGTGCGACGGGCGGCGCTGCCCTGACGGCGTCGGTTGAGAGAATACCTGCCGTGCCAGCTCCGCCCCGCATCGAGTTCGCTGCCAGCATCGTGGCCGCGCTCGTCGTAGGCACCCTGCTTGCCGTAGCGGCGCGGACCGGGGCGCTCGAGCTGCTGGTCGCAGTCGCCGCCGGGCAGGCGCTGCTCGCCTTCGGTTACGTGTTCGGCCTGGCCGTGCCCGGCTGGTTCGGGGCGCTGGCGATCGCCGGGATGGCCGGAGCCGCCGCGGACGCGCTGGTCTGGCTTTGGCCGCACGGACGGCTCGGCGCCCTGCTTGCCGTGTTCGGGCTGGCTGTGCCGGTCCTGTTCGTGCACCAGCTGTGGCGCGGCGCCGCGCGGTTCCGGATCGGTGAATCGCTCGGCGCCATCGCCGTGCTGGTCCTCGGCGAGGTCGGGTTGGCCGCGCTCGTCCAGATCCGTCACGAGTTTGACGCAGACATAGCGCTCGCCGTGATCGTCATCGCAACCGGCGCGCTTGTCGTCGGCCACCTCGTCGACCTGGTCGTCGCAGCGCCGAGGTTCGATCGAGACGTGCCGCGCGGCCTTCTCGCGGCGCTCGGCTCGGCCGTAGCCGGTGCGGTCGTGGGGCAACTGACGCTCGCCGACGGCGCGACATTCGGCGACGGACGCGGCCCGTTCGCCGGCGCCTGTATCGGAGCGCTCGCCGCCCTGTTCTCGGTGGGGAGCGCGTTCCTCGCGTACAGCGTCCCGCTCGCTGAGGCGGGTTTCGCGCGGCGGGTGCGCCCGTTGCTTGGCGTGCTGCTGCCGCTTTGCCTTGTGGCGCCGGTCGCATTCCTGGTGTGCTCCGCGATCCGCACCTGAGGCATGGCATCGGTTACGCTGGCCCAATGGGCATCGCGCTCTGCGCCGTGAGCACCGCGCTCACCTCTCGCCGCACGGTCGACCTGTGCCGTGTGGGCAGCTGCCTGTGTCGACCGCACTGATCGGCTGACGTCCGCGCAGCTTCGCGCCTTCACACGTCTGCCTCCCGAGCGGCATCCGCGTGCCGTCCATGCCATCTCGTGCTGCACCCAAACGCCAAAGGAGACAACCCACATGAGCCGCGCTGACGTGCTCGTATCGGCCGACTGGGCCGAGCAGAACCTGAACACCGCAGGGGTCGTATTCGTCGAGGTCGACGAAGACACCTCCGCCTACGACGGCGGCCACCTGCCCGGTGCCGTGAAGCTGGACTGGAAGTCCGAGCTGCAGGACCAGATCCGGCGTGACTTCGTCAACAAGGAGCAGTTCGAGGCGTTGCTGTCGGACAAGGGCGTCGGCACCGACGACACCGTCGTGCTCTACGGCGGCAACAACAACTGGTTCGCCGCGTATGCCTACTGGTATTTCAAACTGTACGGCCACGAGCAGGTCAAGCTGCTCGACGGCGGGCGCAAGAAGTGGGAGCTCGACGGGCGCGAGCTCTCGAAGGACTCGGTGTCGCGTTCGGCGACGGCCTACACCGCCAAGGAGCAGGACACCTCGATCCGCGCATTCCGCGACGAGACGATCGCGGCGATCGGCATCAAGAACCTGATCGACGTGCGCTCGCCCGACGAGTTCTCCGGCAAGCTGCTCGCGCCGGCGCACCTGCCCCAGGAGCAGTCGCAGCGCGGCGGCCACATCCCGACCGCGCTCAATGTCCCGTGGAGCAAGGCCGCGAACGAGGACGGCACGTTCAAGTCCGACGACGAACTGGCCAAGCTCTACGGCGACGAGGGGCTCGACGACGGCAAGGACACCATCGCCTACTGCCGCATCGGCGAGCGCTCCAGCCACACCTGGTTCGCTCTGCATGAGCTGCTCGGGCACTCGAACGTGAAGAACTACGACGGCTCCTGGACCGAGTACGGCTCGCTGGTCGGTGTCCCGATCGAGAGGGGGGCCTGACATGTGCGGTGCCCCCGCGCAATCCCCGACCATGCCTGCGGGCGTCGACCTGGAGAAGGAGACCGTGATCTACGGGGTCGTGTCCAAGGACGACGCGCCGGTGCCCGGTGCCTACGTGCGGCTGCTCGACAGCGGAGGTGACTTCACCGCCGAGGTGGTGACCTCGGCGACCGGCGACTACCGCTTCTTCGCCGCCCCAGGGAACTGGACGGTGTCGGTCCTGCATCGCGACGGCAAGCTCCGCCAGCAGGTCTCCGCCGAGGCGCCCGGCCTGGTGGAGACGCCGCTCACCCTCGCCTGAACCGATTGCGCAACTTTCTGGTCGTCCCGCGCGGCCAGAAGTTGCACAACCGGAAGTCGAGCTAGTCTGCACCGGTGGAGATCGCCTATCTCGTGCTGCTGGTTGCGACTTTAGTGGCGATCGCCGCGGCATCGGGCTACGTCCTCACCCGGCTGTTTGCAGGTAGATGAGCGCTCCGGACAGCTCGGACCTGCGCACCGGGCCGCCGATCCACGACGCGCTGCTCGCGCTGTTGCCGCTCGTCGGCAGCTGGGCCGGAACGGGTCACGGGGTCGCGCCGGACGGCGCCAAGTTCGAATTCGGGCAGCAGATTCGCTTCGTCCACGACGGACGTCCCTTCCTCGCCTATGAATCGCGTGCCTGGCTACTGGACTCCGGCGGGGCGGTACTGCGCCAGGCCTGGCGTGAGTCCGGCTTCTGGCGACCCGGGGCCGGGCCGGACGACATCGAGGTCATGCTCGCGTCCAACACCGGCGAGGCATTGCTCTATACCGGTGCGGCTGGTGACCAGCGCTGGGACATCCGTACTGCCTCGGCGGCGCATGCGCCGACGGCCAAGCAAGTCGACGCCGAGCGGCGACTGTACGCGCTGACCGGCGACGAGCTCGGCTACGCCAGCGAACTGGCTCCGCAGGGACGTCCGCTCGCGCCGCATCTGAACGGGAACCTGCAGCGGGCGTAGCGCGCTTAGGGGCATAGAGCGGCCCCGAGTCTGGTCCGCGCGTACGCGGGCCGGCTGGACGGGCCGGCGACTCGGGGCCGGGTGGCTGCCTGGAATTGCCTGCCGCCGTGATCGCTCACGACAGGGGGCGACGATCCAGTCTTTTGCCACGCAGTCCGTTGCGGTACAGCGGCTAGCGGACAGCCACCTCACGTGTCCGTCGAATACTCAACTCTGGACCACCCCCTCTCTCGTGTACCGCCACGGTACGACGCGGGCGCAACCTCGGCAACGGGGATTGCTCAGAAACCGCAGCGGGCGCGGATCTCGGCGTCGACCGCAGGTAGCCGCGGGCGTTGCTTGCCGTCCAGCTCGACGACGTCGACCGGACCGCGGACGCTGCTGATCACCCAGACGACGTCGGCGGCGTGCAGGTCGTCGACACTCGCAAGGGTTTCGTGCGTCGACCAGCCCGATGTCGCGCAACGCTCGAATAGCCGTTGCTGGGTGGTGCCGCCGAGGATGCCCGTGGCACCGGTCGGCGTGGTGTGCAACGCCCGCCCAACCGACCAGACCACTGATCCGGTTGGTGCTTCCAGGACCATCCCGTCGGAGGACACCAGGATTGCCTCGTCGGCGCCGCGTCGCTCGGCCTCGCGCTGCGCAGCCATGTTCGGCGCGTAGGAGAGCGTCTTCACCCCGCCGAGCAGCCAGGGCGCGTCGGCGAAAGCGTCGCTGCGCAGCCCGCGCGCCAGCGTGACCACCCGCAACCCCTCGCGACGCTCCCTCGGGTAGCACTCGGGCAGCGGCAGCACGGTCAGGAAACCTGTCGGCTCACCATCGGCGGCGCCCCGGGTCAGGACGAGCTTGAGCGCGGCCTCGCCGGGTTCGGTCCATGCCGCGCAGGCGGCCTCGACCAGCCCGCGCCAGGCGTCCGCTGCGAACGGGATGCCCAGAGCGGCGCTCGAGCGAGACATCCGGGCGAGGTGCCGGTCCAGCTTCTCGGCGGTGCTGCGCCCGGCGGCGTCGGTGCGGATCCGCACTCCTTCGAAGCATCCGTCGCCTCGGGTCACGCCCGCGTCATCGGCGCGGATCACCGGAGTGCCCGGAGCGACTATTCCGATGCCGAGAATGCCGACAACCCGCATGGCTGCACCCTATCTACGATGGGAGGCGTGACCGGCCACCCGCACGCCACGGACGCAGGGCCCGATCTCGCCGAGCGGTTGCGCTCGCGCGGGCTGCGCATGACGGCGCAACGCGAGCGGATTCTCGCTGCAGTGCGTGAGCTTGGGCACGCGACGCCGGAGCAGATCAACGACGCGGTCAGCGGAGTCGACCTCACCACGGTGTACCGCACGCTGGAGCTGCTCGAAGAGCTCGGCATCGTCCGGCATGCCCATCTCGGTCACGGCGCGCCCGCGTACCGTCCGGCCGAGGACGACCACATTCACGTCGTCTGCCATGTGTGCGGGTCAGTGGTGGACGTCGAGGCGGATCTGATCAATCCGCTTGAAGACCGGTTGCTCGCCGAGCAGGGCTTCGTCCTCGATCGCTCGCACTTCACCGTGTTCGGCCGCTGCCGCAACTGCGCGGAACAAACCCGGCCCGCGGCCGATTGAGCCCAGGATGAGTACCGGAGTGGACCGCGCCGTTCCGGCGATCGGGGTGGACGCGCCGCTGCCGTGGCACTACGGGGATCCGCTGCGTGAGCAGCGAGTGCTCGCGACCGGCGCTGGCGTGGTCGACCGCTCCAACCGCGACGTCGTGCAAGTCACCGGCGTGGACCGGTTGCCGTGGTTGCACTCGATCTGCTCGCAGCACCTGTCCGAACTGCGCGACGGGGACGCGCGCGAAGCCCTCGTCCTGTCCCCGCACGGGCACGTCGAGCAGCACTGGCAGTCCGCCGAACTCGGTGCTGTCTTCTGGATAGACACGGAACCGCGCGCCGCCGCCGACGTCCTGAAGTACCTGCAGATGATGCGTTTCCTCAAGCGGGTCGAGCCGGCGGACGTCTCGTCGGAGTGGGCGGTGTTGTCGGTCGTCGGCCCGTCGACCGTAGCGGTGCTGAGCGCCGCCGGACTGCCGACACCCGATGTCGATCATGCGATCGGCCTGGACGGCGGCGGCTTCGTGCGGCGAATGGCCTGGGCTTCGCAGGACGCCGCCGACCTGATCGTCGCGCGGGTGTCGGCGCCGGAGGTACTCGCCCGCCTGCACGCTGCAGGAGCCGAGCCAGCGGGCCTGTGGGCCTTCGAGGCGATGCGGGTGGAAGCGCGCCGTCCTCGCCTGGGTTTCGAGACCGACCACCGCACCATCCCGCACGAGGTGGGCTGGATCGGGTCCGCCGTCCACCTGGACAAGGGCTGCTACCGCGGTCAGGAGACCGTCGCGCGGGTGCACAACCTGGGCCGTCCGCCGCGCCGATTGGCATTGCTGCACCTGTCCGGCGAGTCGGACGAGTCGCCCGCCGCAGGCACCCCCGTCGAGGCGAACGGACGCGCGGTCGGGTTTCTCGGGACGGCGGTGCAGCATCACGAACTCGGTCCGATCGCGTTGGCGGTGATCAAGCGCTCGATCGGCAACGACGCCGGGCTGACAGTGTCCGGTGACCCGGTGTCGATCGACGCCGGCGCACTCTGAGTCGGCGAGGCGCGTGGATGCTCGCGTCCGTCATCGCCTCGGGGCTGCTCAGGGCGCGGACCTAAAGTCTGCGGCCTGGCTCAGCTGTCGTCCGCCCGGACCTGTACCTCGTCGCAGACGATCAAGCATTTCCCGGCGAGGTCGTCGAGCTGCGGCAGGAAGGCGCGGATCCGTTCCGGTGTGTCGACCAGGTGCACGGTGAGCGGGCCGCGGTTGACGATCGTCCACTTCGCAGCGTCGTGAATCCTGCCGGAGTGCCCGAAGCCCTCGACGCCGTGCAGCGTGGTGGCACCGCGCAGCCCGGCGTGGTGTGCCCGGTGCAGGATCTGCGCGCTCAACGGCTTGTGGTGCTCGATGTCGGCGTTGCTGAGGTAGATCGACAGCCGGCACGCCCGCTCGTAATGGCTCATCGCTGCCTCCACATCCGGCTCAGCTGAACGAAAGCCCGATCGACCATCCCAACGCCGCCGCCCCTAGACAGGCAAGCACGCTGAGCCCGACGTTGGCTGCGGCGTAGAACTCCGAGCGCTCCTCGATGAGCCGCATGGTCTCGTAGCTGAACGTCGAGAAGGTGCTCAGCGCGCCGCACAGCCCGGTGCCGACCAATGCCACCACGGTGGCCGACAGGTGCCCGGACAGGCCGGCGAGCGTCCCGAAAACCAGCGAGGCAAACAGGTTCACCGTGAGCGTGCCCCACGGAAAGATCGTCTCGTGTCGCGACTGGATGGCCCGATCCGCAAGAAAGCGCGCCGGCGCACCGATGGCGGCACCGATCGCGATCATGAGCGGGATCAACGCGCCGCTCCTGGAACCTGGCCGGACGACACGATCTCGACGTCGTCCACCGCGATCACCCCGCGTACCTCGAGTGTTTCCAGCTGCTGCAGGAACTCATCGATCTTGGCCGCGGTGTCGATGATGATCACCATCGCTGGGAGAGTAGCGGTCAGGCTCAGGATGCGGTTTGTGTGGACGCGCCCGGACGAGCCGAAGCCCTCGATGCCGCGAAAGACCGAGGCGCCGGCCAGTCCCGTGTCGTGCGCCCGGCGGACGATTTCGGTATAGAGCGGCTTGCGCTCGAACACGGCGTCCTCGTCCACGATCACCATCAGACGACGTGCGATACCGCTGAGCGTCATCGCTTCCCCTCCGGTTTGCGCTGCCGGACGTCAGCTTGCAGAATGCGCCTGCCGACGAGCTGCGTCGCCATCGTCGATGCCACGACCGCGAGTAGGCACAGCACTACGGTGGCCGCCACATAAGCTAGCGCCAGTAGTGGCTCATGTTCGTGGACCAGCGTCTCGGCGTCCACGGCGAAGGTGGAAAACGTCGTGTACCCGCCAAGCACGCCTACCCCGAGCAGCGGGCGCATCAAGCGGTGCGGCCCCGTCAGTTCCAGCAGCACCCCCATGAGCGCGCCGATCAGCAGGCAGCCGCTGACGTTGACTATTAGCGTCGACCAGGGGAACTGCGCTCTGGCACGCGGAATCAGCTCGCCGAGTCCGTAGCGGGCCTCTGAGCCGGCGACGCCGCCGAGGGCGATGGTAGCAAGCAGGTCCCACCGCCGTGGCCGCGTCTCCGAGCGCTGCTGCGGATCGCGCAGGTCGATAGTGTCGGTGTTGCCGGACGCGTCTTCGTTGTCGGACCCGCGCGAGCGGCGATTGCCTTCGGGGCGGGGCCACATGGCGGCTACCTCTCTGGTTCGGGCGAGGTAGGGACCGTTGGCGCCGCCGGCGTACCGGCAGTCGCGGTTAGCGGCGAGCCCCTCCGCCGTTGTTGTGCAGCTTAGTGCCCGGCGAGCGCTCGTCTGCAGAGTCCGCGCGCGGCAGGATCAGCTGTGTGCAGCTGTCCGAGATCGCCGACCGTCTCTACGCGCTGCCTCCGGACGAGTTCACCAAGGCGCGCGACAGCGCCGCGCGTGAGGCACGTGAGGAGGGAGACCGCGAGCTGGCCGACGAGGTGAAGACGCTGCGCCGCCCGCCTGTCAGCGCCTGGGCCGTCAACGCGCTGGCACGGGAGCGCTCTGAACCGCTCGACGAGTTGCTCGGCCTCGGCGCGCAGTTGCGCGAGGCTCAGCAAGCCCTGGCGGGCGACGACCTGCGCGCGCTGTCGCGGGATAGGCATCGGGTGATCGCGTCGCTGTCCGACGAGGCGCGTGAGCTTGCGGTAGCGGGAGGACTCAAGCTCGCCGATGCGGCGGCACGCGAGGTCAGCGCCACGCTGGAAGCGGCGCTGGCCGATGAGGCGGCTGCCGCGGCCGTCCGCTCCGGCAGGTTGATGCGCCCGCTCACCTCGACCGGACTCGAGCCGGTCGAACTCATGGGCGCAGTCGCTGCACCGGGCGACGTCGCCGCGTTGCCCAAGCGGCCCGTCCGCCCGCCGAAGAAGCAGGGCGAGCGCAGAGCCACCAAAGCCCGCGTGGCCGAGGCTCGAAAGAATTCGCGCGCGGCCCGGTCCGATGCGACCCGGGCCGAGCGCGAGCTGGTCGGCGCTGAGCAGGAGGCGACCGCGGCGCGCGAGGCTGTCGCTTATGCCGAGGGGCGGATCGTCGAGCTGACCCGGGCGCTCAAGCAAGCCAAGGCAGACCAGTCGGCAGCAGATTCCGAGCGGCGCCGGGCGGAGAGAGAGCGCGATGTGGCCGCGAAGGCGCACGACGCGGCCCAGCGCGCGGCGGACAAGGCCGAGGCCGCGGCCACCCGTCTCGAGAAGTGACGCCGCCCGTCCCAGGAGGCCGGGTCTATCCGTCAGTCATGTGGGCGAGCGTGCTCGACCATGTCGTCCGGTTCGCCGCCCATCATGGACAGCATCTCCCGTCCGCCCGTCCGGAGGAACCGCCAGACGAGCGTGGCCGCGAGCGCCAGGAACCCGATGTTCAGCACTGTCGTGTAGTTCCAGGTAACGCCGTCTGCACCGACCGAAGCGTGGCGAGCTCCGGTCGGGACGAGGTGCAGCGGCGTGAAGACGAGTTCGATCAGGTATCCGGCCGCGACCATGGTCAGGTAGAAGGTGCCGGTCAGGAACAGCGCCATCCGACGGCCGTAGTACTTGGCGTAGATGACGATGATCGGGATAATGATCAGGTCGGCGAAGATGAACGAGACGACCCCGCCGAAGCTGATGCCGCCGTTCCAGAGCACCGCCGCGAGCGGCACGTTGCCGATGGAGCACACGAACGCAAGGACTGCCACGATCGGTGCGATGATCGGTCCCCAAATCCGGGCCACCACCGGGTGATCGCTGAAGAACAGGTGCTGCCAGAACGAGTCCGGGATCCATGCGGCCGCCGCGCCCGCGATCAACAGCCCGATCACGATGTCGCGCAGGACTGCGGCCCACTCCATGACGAAGTTGTGCGACACCGAGGTGAACCCCGCAGGGCTGGCCAGCCGGCGCCCGAACGATCCGGAGCGCTGCACGGACATGTCCATCGCGGCATGCCCCTCCATCGACCCGGCGACACCCTTTTCTGCCTGCGCGCGAGCGCCCTCGAGCATCCGGCGCGACAGGAATCGTCGGAAGATCACAGCCAGCAGGATGATCATGAACGGTCCGCCGACGAACTCGGCCGCAGTGAATTGCCAGCCGATCAGCAGGCCGAGGATAAGACCGAGTTCGATTACCAGGTTGGTCGACGCGAACTGGAAGGCCATCGCGGAGGTGAAGTCCGCGCCCTTGCGCACGAGCGAGCGGGCCAGCGCGACCGCCGCGTACGAGCAGGACGAGGACGCCGCACCGAGAGCGGTCGCCGTGCCGAGACTGCGGGCACGGTCGTCCGGCAGCAGCCGCGCGATCGTCGACTTCGTCACCAGTGCCTCGATGACCGCGGAGAGCGTGAAACCGAGGATGAGCGACCAGGTCACCTGCCACGTCATCGACCCGGCGATGCCGAGCGCATGCAGTAGCGCGTGCCAGGCGTCGTCCACGGCGGTCCTCCTCTCGGTTGGGATTCCGAGCTACCCCTAGCGGGTATGTCTACTCGTGACACCGATAGGACGCAACTACCCCTAGGGGGTATGTCCTACAGGTTGCGGGAATGATCGCCGGGATTGCCTCGTTGGATTGAAACGTGCCGGCCTGACTCAAGCCCCGGGCCTCACCATTCGCCGCTACGAGCGGCCACTCGCCGAGAGGCGGTTGACAGGTCGGTGCGACAGCGTGGCCCCGCCCCTATTCAGGGTGCGGGGCCACGCGCGTCAACCGCACCTGCCGATCGTGACGAGGATCGCTAGCTGAGCGCTTGCAGGAGCTAGCACTCGTGATCAGAATGGACTGGTGCTTGTCGAGGGAACCAAGGAACAGGCGAAGCGGGGCGGTGCCGCGATCGGAGAGTTCATCCGAGAGCAGCGCGAGCAGGCCCACGTCTCACTGCGTCAGCTCGCCCGGCTCGCCGGAGTCTCGAACCCGTATCTCTCGCAGATCGAGCGAGGGCTGCGCAGGCCGAGCGCCGACATCCTGCAGCAAATCGCCAAGGGTCTGCGGATCTCGGCCGAGCAGTTGTATGTGCGCGCGGGGATCCTCGAATCGCGAGACGGCGATCCGGAGATCGTTTCGGCGATCCTGTCCGACCCGGTGCTCGGCGAGCGGCAGAAGCAGGTCCTCGTCGACATCTACGAGTCCTTCCGGCGGGAGAACGCGCAACACGACGTCGCCGACGCCACCCCCGTGCCTCCGGTCGGCGAATAGGCACGCAGCCTCACAACGTCCGTCCGCAACTCAGCAGCAAGGAGAGTGACCAATGATGTCGATCACCACCGACCTCCGCGCCTACGCAGACGCCGCCCTCGAACAGGGCCACGCTGTTCTCGACCAGGCACAGACCCAGCTCAAGGAAGTCACCGAGCACGCCAACGGCTTCGCCAGCTTGCTCACCGGCAGCGCCAGGGGCAACGTCTCCGATCTTCGGGGCAGGGCCTCGGCCGCGGTCGCAGATCTTCGCCTGCAGGCCGAGAAGGCGGTCAACCTCGATGCCATCAGGTCTGCCGTCGAGCCATACGTCAGCCAGGCCCGCGGCTACACGCACGGTGTCACCGACCGCGCGAACGGCCTGTACACGAGTGTCCGGAGCGACAAGCGCGTCGCCAGTCTCGTGAACACCGCCGAGACCATCTCGGTCGTCGTCGACACGGTTGTCGAGGCGGTCAACGTCCGGGTCGTCAAGCCGGTCACCACGCTGACCAGGGGCGCTCGACCCGCGCCCTCGGCACGGCCGTCCGCGGACTCCTCCCGGCCGGTCCGAAAGGCTCCGGTCCGAGCGCCGGCCGGCAAGACCGCTTCGAAGCCGGCGACCACCCGTCCAGCCGCGAGGAGGGCGCCCGCGAAGCAGGCCTCCGCCAGGAAGGCCTCCGCCACGAAGGCCTCCGCCAGGAAGGCACCCGCCACGAAGGCACCCGCCAAGAAGTCGCCCGCGAAGTCGAGCGCCCGCAAGACCGTGGCCAAGGCGCCCGCCACTTCCCCCGCGAAGAAGGTTCGCCGCACCGACGCCTGATCGGTTCGGACGTCCTTGGTCCGGTCACTTACCCTGGATGGCGTGGACGTCGTCGCCGAGCTCTACCGCTGGACGGACCAGGTTCTGTTCTGGGGACTCGTCGCGCTGCGCGCCTGGGCTCTCGTCGACTGTCTGATCCGTAAGGTCGCGGCCTTCCCGGCAGTCGACAAGCTCAGCAAGCCCGCCTGGGTGGCCATGCTGCTGCTCGGTGGGCTGTTCGGATCGCTAATCTCGCCCCTAGCTCCGATCGGCCCGATCTCGCTCATCTCGGCCGTGCTCGCGTGCGTGTACCTTGCCGACGTGCGTCCTGCGGTACGCGAGGTCAGCGGGGGGACTGGGCGCTAGCCGCGCGGACGGACCCGTACCTGATCCTGACCTTCTCGTGGTGCGGTGTGTACGTGCGAGGCCCATCGTGGTCGTTGAGCGGGCCGGAATCGCGTCCGCGACCATCCACGAAGGAGCCTTCGAGAATATGTTTCGCAAACTCGCCTTGGCCGGCGCAACCGCTGCCGTCGTCGTCGGTGTTGGGACGACCGCGCTCGCCGTCTCGGGTGAGCCGCAGACGACCACCGGTCACGCCGCCGGTACCAGCAAGCACGCCAGCGGCAAGCACGGCAAGCGCGCCGGCTTGCGCAAGGCGCTGCGCCACGTCGCGCACGCGGAGTTCGTGACCAAGGGCAAGGACGCGGGATTCGTGAAGCACGACGCAATCGTCGGGCAGGTCACCTCGGTCTCGGCGACGTCGATCAGCGTCAAGGCCGCCGACGGCGTGAGTATGTCGTTCGTAGTGGACAACGCGACCCATGTGCGCAAGCGCGCCGACAGCGCCGGTAAGGCGAAGGGCGCGCCGGCCAAGATCACCGACGTCGGGTCTGGCGACCAGGTTGCCGTGCTCGGCAAGGAGCCGGCCACGTCCACCGCGAACCCGACGGCGACCGTGGTGATCGACGGGGTGCGGGCGAAGAAGTAGACGAAGTTCAGCTGTTGCTTGGGGGGAGGCGCACCGTGAACTGGGCGCCTCCCTCGTTCGCATGTCCGGCCTCGATCGTGCCGCCCAGCCGGCTGACCAGGCCCTGCACGATCGCCAGGCCGAGGCCCGTCCCGACCTGACGGATGCCGCGGTAACGGCGGTAGAGCTCGCCGCGGCGAAACGCCACCTCGAGGTCGTCCTCGGAAAGCCCGGGCCCGCCGTCGCGCACCTCGACGCGAGCATGCGCACCGGGATCGGTGCGCACCGACAGCACCACGGGGGAACCGGCGGGAGTGACCCGCAGCGCGTTCTCCAGCAGCCCGTCCACGATCTGGCGCACCCGCGACGCGTCGGTGAACGCGCGGGACGGCTCGGTCTCCAGCCGGAACTCGACGCCGACTGCCTGGCAACGCGCCTGCCATACCTGCGCGGCCGAGCGGGCCAGCTCCACGAGATCGACCGGGGCCGGCTCGATGCGGAAGTCCTCGGCGTTCAGGCGGGCCAGGTCCAGCAGGTCGCCGACCAGCCGATCCAGCCGCTTCGCCTCGCCTGCGAGCACGCCGCCCACCTCGGCCGTCCGCTCGACCGGGACGACGCCGTCGGCCAGCGACTCGGCGTAACCGCTGATCGCGGTCAGCGGCGTACGCAGGTCGTGCGAGACCGACATCAGGAACTCTCGCTGGCGAGCTTCGGAGTGCGCGAGCGCGCCTGCCAACGCGTTGATGGCGCCGGCGACATCTGCGACCTCGGCCGGACCCTCGACCGGGACCGCGACGTCGCGCCGTCCCGCGGCGAGCGCATGCGCGGCAAGAGCGGTGCGGCGCAGCGGACGGGCCAGGCGCCGCGCGAGCAGGACGCCGCCCAGCGCGGCGACGCCGACTCCGACCAGGGTCGCCACCAGCACCCGGCGCACTGCGGCGTCCCCGCCAGCGGTGGCATCGGAATGGGCCTGGATGAGAACGATCCCGCCGCCGTCGCGGAGGGTCGGGCGCGCTTCGAGGTAGATGCGTTTGCCGTTGACGGTTCGACTGGCCGAGACCGGCATGCCGGCACTTACCTTGCTCAGATCGTCCGGCCGCACCGCAGCTCGCGCGATCGGGTAGTCGCTGATGACTGCGCCGGTGCGCCGGATCAGCCCGTACCGCACGCCAAGCACCTTGAGTACGCGCCTGGTACGGGCCTGGGCGAGCACCCCGGCCCGGCTCTGGTCGATCCTCGACTGCGCAGCGTCAGCGAGGCGGCCCAACGTGCGGCGGGCGGCGCGGTCGTCGGCGGAGCGGATCAGCCCGATTGCCAGCACGCTGGCGAGGGCGCCCGTGACGACAGCGATCGCGATGCACAGCAAGGCGATCCGTCCCGACAGCGAGCCGCGGCGTTTCATCCGCGGGACTCGGCGGAGTACCCGACGCCGCGGACGGTGCGGATCGGACTGGCCACGCCGAGCTTGGAACGCAACTGGGCGATGTGGACGTCGACGGTGCGGGTGCCGGCGACCGAGGCGTACCCCCATACCTCGCTGAGCAGCTGCTCGCGGCTGAACACCCAGCCGGGACGACGCATCAGGAACGCGAGCAGGTCGAATTCGGTCGCGGTCAGCATGATCTCGTCCGCACCGGCGAAGGTCCGACGCTGACCGAGGTCCAGGCTGACCGTGCCCACGTTCAGCTCGGCGGTGAGGCTCGCCGGGCGGCGCGTGCGGCGCAGCACGCTGGTCACGCGCGCGACCAGCTCACGCGGCGAGAATGGCTTGGTGATGTAGTCGTCGGCACCGAGTTCCAGCCCAACGATCCGATCCACCTCGTCGTCGCGCGCTGTCACGAACAGCACCGGCGTCCAGTCGTTGTCCGCGCGCAGCCGTCGGCACACCTCGACGCCGTCGATCACCGGCAGTCCCACGTCGAGCACGATCGCCGCCGGACGATGGGTTCGGACCGCCTCGAGTCCCGCGTCGCCGCTGCGCTCGACGTGGACGCCGTATCCGGCCTTCGTGAGGTGCATGCGGACGATGTCGGCGATGGCGGCCTCGTCCTCGACGACGAGCACGAGCCCGCGCTCCGCCCCCGGCTGTCCCACCCCGACACGGTATCCGCGAGTAGGCGATCAGCGGGTCCGCCGTCATCACGTGAGTGGCACATCTGCACTTTCGCCTTCGATGCCACGTCCGGCGAAGCAAGACGAAGTCAACGAGATGGGACCGTGCGCAGGCCGTCGAAAGCCACTGCGGTGACCGCAGTCGCCAGTGTCTCGGCGTCGCGGCCGCTGCCGGGGCGCACCCACTCGACCAGCGAGTTGACCATTCCGAAGATCAGACGCGCGGTGACCTTCGGGTCGACGTCCGGACGCAGGTCGCCCTCGCGCCGGGCCTCTGCGACGAGCGTCGCCGCGAGCCGGTCGAGCCGGCGGCGGCGGGCTAGGGCGTCGCATTCGACCCGGCTGTTGCCATGCACACGTAGCAGCAGCGTCACGTACGGCACCTGCTCGACCAGGACGACAACGCTGGCGCGCACCAGCGACTCCAGCCGTTCGACCGCACGGCCCTCCATCCGGCGAACTTGCCCAGCCGCCTCCTCGAGGCCGATCAGCGCGCGGTCGAGCGCCAGGCCGAGCAGGCTGTCCTTGCTCGGCACGTGGTGATAGATCGCCGACTTGCTGATCCCGAGCCGCTGCGCGAGATCCTCCATGCTGGTGCCGTCATAGCCGCGCTCGTTGAACACCTCCACCGCGACAGCGAGCAACGATTCGATGTCGTAGCCAGGCCGACCGCGCCGGACAGCGGCCGTGCTCATGTCCGTCCTAGCTTCGCTGTGGGCGGGCAGTCGGAGACGCTATGCCGCTGGTTCGCTCGGCGAGCCTCGCTCATGGCTTCGACAGCCGGTGCGAGTGGCCGCGGAACTCGGCGATCACGTCGTCGCCGCGGCGCACAGTTACGTCGTACACCCCGGTGCGTCCAAACAGCGTGCGCTCGACGGCCTCGGCGATGAGCTCGTCCCCGAGTCGGGCAGGTGTCACGAAGACGATCTCGGCGCCGGCGGCTACGGTGACCGGACCGTGGCTGTTGCATGCGCACGCGAACGCGGTGTCGGCGAGCGCGAAGACCAGTCCGCCGTGCGCAATCGCGTGGCCGTTCACCATGTCGCTGCGGACCGTCATGCGGGTAACGGCGCGTCCTGGACTGTACTCGGCCACCTCGATACCGAGGGCGCGCGACGCCTCGTCCGCGGCCATCATCACAGCCACCGCGTCGACCGACCCCTGGATCTCTGGCACCCGAACACGATAACCTACTGAACGATCGGTTAGTAAATCTATCTGCCGGAGGAATCGATACATGACAGCCCTGCGTAGCTTCGTCGGCGGCACCTGGGTATCGCCGCAGGACGTTGGCCAGCCGGTCCACGACGCCGTCACCGGTGCCGAGGTCGCGCACATCTCCTCGAAGGGCATCGACACGGGAGCTGCCCTGGATTACGGGCGCACGGTCGTCGGCCCCGCGCTGCGCGAGCTGACCTTCCACCAGCGGGCCGCGATGCTGAAGGAATTGGGCATGATGCTGCGCGAGCATCGTGACGAGTTGTACGCGCTGTCCGCGCATACCGGCGCCACGCTCTACGACTCCAAGTTCGACATCGACGGCGGCATCGGCGTCGTCCTCGGCTATGCCAGTAAGGGTAAGCGCGAGCTGCCCAACGAGCGCTTCTACGTCGAGGGCGTGCTCGAGCAGCTCGGCAAGACCGGGTCCTTCCTCGGCCAGCACGTCCTCACGCCGCTGCACGGTGTGGCCGTCCAGATCAACGCATTCAACTTTCCGGCCTGGGGACCGCTGGAGAAGTTCGCGCCCGCGTTCCTCGCGGGCGTCCCGTCGCTGATCAAGCCCGCGTCACAGACCGCCTACCTGACGCACCGCATGGTCGAGCTGATCGTGGAGTCCGGACTACTGCCGGACGGATCGATGCAGCTGCTCTGCGGCGGCGCCGGTGACCTGCTCGACCACCTCGGCGAGCAGGATCTGCTCGGCTTCACCGGCTCGGCCTCGACCGCGCAGCGGCTGCGGTCGCATCCGGTCGTCGTGGCCCGCGCGGTGCGGTTCAACGCCGAAGCCGACTCGCTGAACTGCTCGATTCTCGGCCCGGACGCCGCGCCCGGCACGCCGGAATTCGACCTGTACGTCAAGCAGCTCGTGACCGAGATGACCGTCAAGGCCGGGCAGAAGTGCACCGCGATCCGCCGCGCGTTCGTGCCGTCCGGCGTGATGGACGACGTGATCGAGGCAGTTTCCGCGGGGCTGGCCAAGGTAACTGTGGGCAATCCTGCCGCCGAGGGCGTACGGATGGGCGCGCTCGCCAGTCTCGAACAGCGCGAGGAGGTACGCCGCTCACTCAAGGCGCTGACCTCGGCCGGACGTCTTGTGTTCGGCGATCCGGAGCACGTCGAGCTGGTCGACGCGGATCCCGAGCGCGGCGCTTTCGTCTCGCCGATGCTCGTGAGCTGCGACGACGCCGAGCGCCCGGAACCGCACGAGGTCGAGGCGTTCGGACCGGTCTCGACGATCATGGGTTACTCCGACGCCGCGCACGTGATCGACCTGGCAGCGCGGGGACGCGGCAGCCTGGCCGGCTCGGTCGTCACCGGCGACCCGTCCTTCGCGCGCGACGTCGTACTCGGTGCGGCGCCGTGGCACGGCCGCCTGCTCGTCCTCGACCAGGACGCCGCGTCCGAATCGACCGGGCACGGCTCGCCGATGCCGATGCTGATGCACGGCGGTCCCGGACGCGCCGGGGGCGGCGAGGAGCTGGGCGGAATCCGCGGCGTGCTGCACCACATGCAGCGCACCGCCGTCCAAGCCAGCCCGCGCATGTTGTCGGCCGTGACCGGCCGCTGGGTGAGCGGGGCTGCGCGCACCACAGCGGGCGAGCACCCGTTCCGGAAATCGCTCGCGACGTTGCAGATCGGCGACAGCGTCACCGCGGGGCCGCGCGCGGTCACGCTCGAGGACATCGAGCACTTCGCCGAGTTCACCGGGGACAACTTCTATGCGCACATGGACGAGCAGGCAGCCGCCGCAAATCCGTTCTTCGACGGACGAGTCGCGCACGGCTATTTGATCCTTTCCTTTGCAGCCGGGCTGTTCGTCGATCCCGACCCGGGTCCGGTGCTGGCCAATTACGGCGTCGACAACCTGCGCTTCCTCACCCCGGTGTACCCCGGCGACGAGCTGACGGTGACGCTCACCTGCAAGCAGATCACGCCGCGCGGTGACAGCGAGCACGGCGAGGTGCGTTGGGACGCGGACGTCACCAAGCAGGACGGCTCGTCTGTCGCGCGTTACGACGTGCTGACCATGGTCGCGAAGGAGTCGTCGTGACGTCATTGGAAACGCACTTCGACGAGACGATCGAGCACGATCGCCGGATCGAGCCGCGCGACTGGATGCCGGACGCGTACCGCAAGACGATGATCCGCCAGATCGCGCAGCACGCCCACTCGGAGATCATCGGGATGCAGCCGGAGGGTACCTGGATCACGCGTGCGCCGTCCCTGCGCCGTAAGGCGATCCTGCTCGCGAAGGTGCAGGACGAGGCCGGTCACGGCATGTACCTGTACTCGGCCGCCGAGACGCTCGGCGCCGACCGCGCCGACCTGACCGACAAGCTGATCCACGGACGGCAGAAGTACTCGTCCATCTTCAACTACCCCGCGCTGTCCTATGCGGACGTCGGAGTGATCGGCTGGCTGGTCGACGGCGCCGCGATCTGCAACCAGGTGCCGCTGTGCCGCTCGTCCTACGGACCCTACGCACGAGCGATGATCCGAATCTGCAAGGAGGAGTCTTTTCACCAGCGGCAGGGCTACGAACTGCTGATGACGATGATGCGTGGCACGCAGGCGCAGCGGGCGATGGTGCAGGAGGCGACGAACCGGTTCTGGTGGCCGTCGCTGATGATGTTCGGCCCGCCAGACGACCAGTCGCCGAACACCGAGCAATCGATGGCGTGGGGAATCAAGCGGCACACCAACGACGAGCTACGCCAGCGCTTCGTCGACATGTCCGTCCCGCAGGCCGAAAAGCTCGGGGTCACCCTGCCGGACGCCGAGCTGCGCTGGAACGACGAACGCGGCCGCTACGACTTCGGCGCAGTCGACTGGGACGAGTTCATGTCGGTGGTTAAGGGCAACGGTCCGTGCAATGCGCAGCGCGTGGCGCACCGCAAGTCGGCTCAGGACGAGGGCGCGTGGGTACGTGAAGCCGCCGCTGCGCACGCCGCCAAGTCTCGGTTTGCACCTCGGATGGTTGCTGATTCGGGGCCCTCAGCCACCAATCCGGGTGCCAACAAGCGAGGACGGACGGCATGACGGACTTTTCGGCCGAGGGCGGCCACGGCGCAGTGCCGATGAACGGGGTGCCCACCGCGCCCGACCCCGAGGTCGTGCGGTCCGACTGGCCGCTGTTCGAGGTGTTCCTGCGCGGCAAGCGCGGGCTCAACCACGTGCACGTCGGCTCGTTGCACGCCGCCGATCCGCAGATGGCGCTGTACCACGCGCGCGACCTCTACACCCGGCGCAACGAGGGCGTCAGCATCTGGGTGGTTGCGGCGCGGGACATCACCGCGTCCAGCCCCGACGAGAAGGACCCGTTCTTCGCGCCGTCCGGTGACAAGGTCTATCGCCACCCGACGTTCTACGAAATCCCCGACGACGTCCCACACATGTAGCCATGACCCACGACACGCCGTACGAGGGCCTCTCCGACGAGAGCGACGACCACCGCTGGGCTTTCGGTACCGGGTTCACCGATCCGCTCGAGGGCATCGACACGTCGGTGCCTCCTGGCGTGGACAGCGCGGCACTCGGGGCTTACTGCCTGATGCTCGGCGACGACGCGCTGGTCTACTCGCACCGCCTGCAGCAGTGGATGACGCACATGCCGGAACTGGAGGAGGAGACGGCGATTGCGAACATCGCGCTCGACCTGCTCGGCCAGGCGCGGATGCTGCTCGCCCGCGCCGGGAAGACCGACGGGCGTAGTGAGGACGAACTCGCCTACTTCCGCAACGAGCCGGACTTCCGCAACGTGCGACTGGTCGAGCACCACGACGCCGACTTCGCTGAGCTGGTCGCGCGACTGCTGGTCTTCTCGACCTGGCGGCTCGCCCTGTTCGAATCCCTTGCCGCGTCGAAGGATCCGGTACTTGCCGCGATCGCCGGCAAGGGCGTCAAGGAACTGACCTACCACCGCGACTACGCGGCACAGTGGGTCGTGCGCCTCGGCGACGGGACCGAGCTCTCGCACGCGAAACTGCAAGCGGCGCTCGCTGCCTTCTGGGCGATGGTGGACGAGCTGTTCCGCCCGCACGAGGTCGAGGCAGCGCTGCCCGGCGTCGCCGTCGACTCGGCAGCCCTGCGCGACGCGGTCGACGTCGTCCTGGACACGGTTTTCGCTACCGCCGGTGTCGAGCGTCCGGACCGGGCGCCGATGGCCGCCGTCGCGGGACGCACCGGTCGCGACGGCCTGCACACGGAGGCGCTCGGTTATCTGCTCGCCGAGTTGCAGAGCGTCGCCCGCTCCCACCCGGACGCGACATGGTAGATGTCTGGACGGTCGCGGCACAGACGCCCGATCCGGAACTGCCGATGCTGACGCTGGCCGATCTGGGCATCTTGCGCGACGTGCGCGAGGACGGCGGCACGGTTGTCGCCACGATCACGCCGACCTACTCCGGCTGCCCAGCGATGCGCGAGATCAGCCTGGACCTGCGCCACCGCCTGCAGCAGGCCGGCTACGCAGACGTGACGGTGCGGACCCAGCTTGCGCCTGCCTGGAGCACGGACTGGATCACCGAGGACGGCCGCCGCAAGCTGGCCGGCGCGGGCATCGCGCCACCGAATCCGCTCGGCCAGCACACTGGCCGGATCCCGCTGACCCTGACCGCCCGGCCAGCTGCCGTGAACTGCCCGCAGTGCGGTTCGTCCGACACGCAGCAGACCGCGGCCTACAGCGGGACCGCCTGCAAGGCCCTCTACCGCTGCACCGACTGCAGCGAGCCGTTCGAATACGTCAAGGAGATCTGATGCTCCGAGACTTCCACCCGCTGGCGGTTGCCCAAGTCGACCCGCTGACCGAGGACTCGGTCGCGGTGACCTTCAGCATTCCGGACGACCTGCGCACCCTCTTTACCTTCGCACCCGGGCAGTCGCTCACCGTCAAGCGCGGTGCCGAGCGCCGGTCGTACTCGATCTGCGCGCCGGCCGGACGGCCCCCGCGCATCGGGGTCCGCGAGGTCAATGGGGGCGCGGTCTCCGGTTGGCTGGTGCGTGAGCTCAAGGCCGGCGACGTGGTCGACGTGCAGGCCCCGGCGGGCTCGTTCACGCCGGACGTGAGCACCCCCGGCCACCACGTGCTGATCGCCGCGGGCTCGGGCATCACGCCGATGATCTCGATCGCCGGGTCCGTCCTCGACGCGCACCCTGACTCGACCGTGACCCTGTTCTACGGCAACCGACGCACCGACTCGGTGATGTTCGCCGACGACGTCGCCGACCTCAAGGACGCCCACCCCGCGCGGATGCGGCTGGTGCACGTGCTCTCGCGCGAACCGCAGGAGGTCGAACTATTCACCGGCCGTCTCGACGGGTCTAAGTTGCGCCGGCTCCTGCCGATCACCGTTGACGTCGCGGGCGTGGACCACTGGTGGCTGTGCGGTCCGTTCGGCATGGTCACCGACGCGATCAGCGTCCTCACTGACCTCGGCGTTTCGACGAAGCGCATCCATCGCGAGCTGTTCTACGTCGAGGCCGCGCCGCCCGACGAGGTGCACCACGTGGACGTTCCCAGCGGCCCTGGTGCCGAAGTGACCGTGATCCTGGACGGCCGCAGGACCACGGTCACCGTCGAGGCGAACACCCCGATCTTGGACGGTGCGCAGCAGGTCCGCCCGGATCTGCCGTTTGCCTGCAAGGGCGGCGTGTGCGGGACCTGCCGCGCACTCGTCCTGGACGGCGAGGTCACGATGCGGCGCAATTACGCGCTAGAGCAGAACGAACTGGACGAGGGCTACGTTCTCACCTGCCAGGCCCTGCCGACCACGGACCAGGTGACCGTCGACTACGACAGCTGAACCGCCCCGCTCAGGTCTGCGGCTCAGAGGTCGATGAGACGGTCAGTTCGGCCCGTTCAACCGACGTGGAGGGAACCGTCACCGTGCCCGGTCGCCAAGTTCAGTTCGGCGAGCGCACCCAAACCGATCCGGAGCGTAGTTCGGCCAGTTCGGCCGGCGATCCGCAGACGTCGTTGGGCTACCTCGACGGATTGCTGCGCTATGCCGGCGGCGTGATGTACGTCAAGAGCCACCCGGAGGGCCGGTACCTGCTCGCCAATCCGGGCTTCGAGGAGCTGGTCGGGTTGCCCGCGACGGAGATCGTGGGACGGACCGGAGACGAGATCTTTCCCGCCGACGTCGATGACGCGCATCGGGCCAACGACCGGTTGGTCGCGGCTGACGGGGTCGCAAGGACCAGTCGCGAGCCGGCGACCGACGCCGACGGGACGATGCGGGATTATGTGTCGCACAAGTTCGCCCTCCTCGACCCGGATGGCGAGATCTACGCCCTGGGCGGCTTTTCCACCGACGTCACGCAGCTCGAAGAGGAGCGCGAGGTCGGCCGCTGCGCGCAGCAGGAGACCGAAGCGCGGTTCCAGGCAGTGTTCAATCACGCCCCGATCGGGCAGATCTATTCGAGCCTGGACGGGTGGATCACGTCGGTGAACGAGCCGCTGGCTGTGATGCTCGGATGGGAACCGGCCGAACTCGCCGGACGCCACGTGCGGACCCTGCTCGACGACCACGAATACGGGCGGGTCCGCGAGACGACGGCCGCATTGTTGGCCGGCGAGGTGCGCAGTGTCAGCGCGCTGCGCCACTACATCCGCCGCGACGGCCGCCGGCTTCCGGTGCGAGTGACCAGTGCATTGCTGCGCAGCGATACCGGCGAGCCTCGCTGGTGGGTGTCCATGGTGATCGACATCGCCGAGGAGGAGCGCACCCGGGCCGAACTGGAGCGGGCCCATGTCGCCGCACTGATGTCGGCGCGCCGGCTGCGGCTGCTCAACGCGATCGCTACGGCGGCCAACGATTCGGCGTCGGCTGTCCAACTCGCTCCGCACGTGCTTGATGCAGTCTGTGCACACTTCGGCTGGCAGGCGGGCGCGCTCGTCCACTTGACGCCCGAGCGCAGCGGCCGGCTGGCGGCGGTGCGGGTGTCCGACGCCGCGGGACCTGACGTCCGCGCGCGTCTCGTCGACATCGCCGCCACGGTCGGGCCGCTCGGCTCGGACGAGGTCACCGCAACCGACCAGGTCGTGTTCGTCCCGGTGCCCCGCGCCGACAGTTCGCAGTGGGCCTGGCTGTTCGTCGATGAACAAGGCGAATATCTCGACGACGACCAGTACGAGGTGCTCAGACTTATCGGCGTCGAGACCGCACGCGTTGTCGAACGCGAGGCGGCGGAGAAGCGGCTGCGCGACAGCGAAGAGCGGTTCCGCTCGGTATTCGACGCCTCCCCGCTGCCGATGGCGCTCATGCTCGGCGACAGCGGTAGCTTCAGCGCGGTCAACGATGCGCTGTGCTTGTTGCTCGGACGTCGCGCCGAGGACCTGATCGGCCACTCCGCCCGTGACCTCGTGCACCCCGACGACATCGCGTTGACCGATCCGGCCGGTGCGGCTGCGGCGGCCGCGCCCGATGGACGGCACCGGGTCGAGCTCCGGTTCTTGCACTCCTCCGGCACCGTGGTGATCACGATCGTCACGCTGACCTGGATGCACGCCGCCGACGGGTCGCAGCACCTGTTGGCCCAGATGGAGGACATCACCGCCCGCCGACTTGCCGAGGAGACGCTGCACCAGCAGCTCGAGGAGGACACGCCAACCGGGCTCGCGAACCGGACCGGGCTGAGCCGCGAGTTGCGCGAAATGGCCGACGCGAACGCGTCCTGCGCCGTTCTGTTCATCGATCTCGACGCCTTCAAGCTCATCAACGACACCCGCGGTCACGACGTCGGCGACGAGGTGCTGCGCGAAGTGGCAGCGCGGCTGCGCGCCGCCGTCCGCCCGTCCGATCTGGTCGCCCGTTTCGGCGGCGACGAATTCGTCGTGCTGTGCCGCAGCTCGCGCGGCACCCTGCAGCGAGCCATCGCGCGCCGCATCGCCGATCGGGTTCAATCGCTGCTGTCGACGCCGATCGAGACCGAGTCCGGGCTGGTCACGCTCACCGCAAGCACCGGTATCGCTTGTGGCGCTGTCGAGTCAGGTCATCCGCAGGATCTGGTCCGGCAGGCGGATCTCGCGATGTATCACGCGAAGCGGCTCGGCAAGGACCGCTGGGAGATGTACGACGCCGGCTTGCACGAGCGCGCACTCGCCCACCAGCGCACCGAGGCGACGCTGCGCAACGCGCTCGCCGAGGACCGCTTCGTGCTGCACTACCAGCCCATCGTCGAGCTGCACGACTCCTCGATTCTCGGCTTCGAGGCACTCGTCCGCCTCGTCGACGAGACCGGCCAGCTGGTCGCGCCGGACAAGTTCATCAGCGTCGCCGAGCAAAGCGGACTGATCGTCTCGATGGGCACGTGGGTGCTGCGCGAGGCGTGCCGCACCATCTCGGACATGCGCCGACGCACGGGAGTGCCGCTGACCATTGCGGTGAACGTCGCGGCGCGGCAGGTCGCGCGTCCCGACTTCCTCGACACCGTCCTCGACGCGCTCGCGGCGACAGGGTTGCCCGAGGACGCGCTCGCTCTGGAACTGACCGAGTCGGCGTTGCTCGAGGCGAACAGCTCGACGCTGAACCAACTGACTCAGCTGCGCAATCGAGGTGTACAGATCGCGCTGGACGACTTCGGGACCGGCTACAGCTCGCTGACCTACCTGCGTACCTTCCCGGTCACGCAACTCAAGGTGGACCGGTCCTTCGTCTCCGGCGTGACCACGGTGGCCGGCGACCTCGCGATCGTGCGGGCCGTGACGCAACTGGCCCAGGACCTCGGACTGAGCTGGGTCGCGGAGGGTATCGAGACGCCGGAGCAGCAGAACGCGCTCGCCGCCCTCGGTCCCGGGCTGGGGCAGGGCTACCTCTATTCACGACCGGTGCCGAGGGATCAGTTGGACGCGGTGCTGGTGGCCGGCTTCCCGCCGCCGCTGCGGCGCCTGGCCCGCGGCGCCTGACAACCCGGCTCACTCGAACAGAGACAGCTGGGTCGGTACTGGTTTGCGCGGCGCGAGTTTCGGCAGCCGGCGCGGCGAACCGCCACTCCACCCGTCGATCCAGGGCTGCGAGACGCGTTGCGGCTCGTCGATGTCCGCGGGCGCCACGTCCGCGAACACCCGGAGCGCGTCCCGGACCGTCCAGGTGAGCTGCTGTGCGCGGAACACGGCCTCGACGGGGCCTGGGCGCAACGGCAGCACACCTACTCCCGAGTCGAGATCGAGGTCGATCGCCACGTCGTGCCGCATCGCCATGACGCGGCAGTTGAGCTCCCACGTCCGCCGCGCGAGCGGGTCGCGCAGCCGGGTCGCGATGGTGGTGCCGAGCCGCGCACCGACGGCATCGAGGTCGTCGAACGCTGCGCCCGCGGTGCCGAACTCGCACAGCAGGCGCGCGGCGCTGCGCGGACCGATCCCGCGCACGCCCGGCAGGTTGTCAGACGGGTCGCCCCGCAGCGCGGCGTACTCGCGGTACTGCGACGGCCGCACGCCGAGCAGCGTTACCAGACGATCTGCAGTCATCAGCGGGGACGCCTCGACCCCACCGTTGATGATCCGCAACACGGAGGTCGTATCGTCGATCAGCGCGAACGCGTCGCGGTCGGACGTGACGATGACCGTAGTCGCACCGCTGCGCCGCGCGAATGCCGCGGTGGAGGCGAGCACGTCATCTGCTTCGAGCGCGGGTGGTACGACCACCGCCACCCCGAGCTCGCGCAGGACGTGCACGGCGCTGGTCAACTGCGCAATGAGCGTGTCTAGCTTCTCGCTGCGGTTCGCCTTGTAGCTCGGCCATTGTTCGCGGCGCAGCGAGTGCTCCGGATCGTCGAAGCCGACCACGACCACGCTCGGCCGGACGCGGTCGACCGCCGCGACCAGCTGGGCCAGCAGGCCCCGCACCGCCCAGGTCGGGTGGCCGTCCGCCGTGTGCATCCCGGTACGCGCCTGAGCATGGAAGCTGCGATGCACGAGGGAATTGCCGTCGACCGCGAGTAGTACCGGTACTGCCACACAGTCACTCTGACACACGGTTACGACGACACGGCGCAGCTGTCGATTTAGGGCCACCCTGTTCGTCGAAAGTATAAGAAACGTCCTAGCGAAGGAGCTACATCATGCAATTCCTGATGTTCGTGTGCCGCGACAACGTACCGGTAGAACCGCCGTCCACGCCCGGCGGCGATGTCGATGAGTGGGTCTCGACCATGGACGCACGTGGGCTGCGAGTGGCCGGGGACCGGCTCGCGCCGGAGACCGAGGCGTCGGTAGTGCGAGTGCGTAATGGCGAAGTGCTCGTGACGGACGGGCCGTTCCTGGAAACGAAGGAAGTGCTTGGTGGCTTCGACCTGCTCGAATGCCGCGATATGGCCGAGGCAATCGATGTGGCCGCCGCGCACCCGTTCGCCACCCGGGGCGTCCTCGAGATCCGACCGATCTGGAGCGGCTGAACGGAGAGCAAGTCCGAAACCCAGCCGGGCCCGCCGGGCGGAACCGCCTCGCGCAGCGGAACACGGGAGGCCTCGAGCTCCACGGCAAGCGGCCTCTGAGGCGACAGCGAGTCGGGACGGGCCGACTTCGGGTCTGTGTCCGACTCGATCGGTTGGGCCATCTGTCTCTCCAGCTGCACCTAGGCATTCTTAGCTCCTGCTAAGGATCGCACGCGATAGTCGGGCCG
>JALZAI010000428.1 GCA_030948475.1 Actinomycetota bacterium | reverse complement strand
CACCCCGCCCGTCCAGGACGAGCCCGTCCACGACGAGCCGGTCCAGGACGAGCCGGTCCACGACGAGCCGGTCCACGACGAGCCGGTCCACGACGAGCCGGTCCACGACGAGCCGGTCCACGGCTGGCAGTTGGCCGTGATCTCGCCGACGATGACGTCGACACTGCCGTCCTCGCCACAGTCGACCTGCACATGCCGTCCGCCGCGGCTCGCTTCCAGCGATCCCATGCCGCCGGCGACGGGCTCCTGCTGGGTGCGCCGACCGGCGCGGAGGTCGTCGGAGTCACGAAGGGTCAGCCGACCCGCTCCCTGCGCGGTGGCCGGCGTCGTCGCCAACGGCTTCGCCGCCGTGGTCAGGATGTGCTTGACCTGGTCGGGTGTCAGGTGCGGCCGAGCCGCGAGCAGCAGGGCGACCGCCCCAGAGGTCACCGCAGCGGCCTCGGAGGTTCCGCTGCCCTTGATGTAGCTGGGGGCGATGAGCGCACTCGGGTTGTCGCGTTCGACCTGCGAGCCGTACGAGCGCTGGGCGATCAGGGTACGACCCGGTGCGACCAGGTCGGGCTTGGCGTATCCCGCGGCCGTGGGACCGACCGAACTCCATTCCGGCATCGAGTCGCCCGACGAGCCCGCCGTCCCGCCGTCGTCGTAGGCGCCGGCAGTGATCACGAGCGGGTCGTCAGCCGGCTTGAGGATCGTCTGCGGGCCGGGACCGGCATTGCCGGCCGCAACCACGACGACGATGCCTTGCCGCCAGAGCCGTTCGACGGCGTAGTCCAGCGGGTCGAGCGTCGGGGACTGGGTGGACGGAGTACCCCAGGACAGGTTCAACACCCTGATGTCGAACTGCTTCTGATACGCCGAGACCCAGTGCATCGCCTGCAACACGGTGGAGACATCGGTCGCGCCGTTGCGACCTGCGACCTTCACCGAGATCAGCTTCGAGTCCGGCGCCATCCCAGTGATCGGGCCGCCCGGGGCGGCGGCGCTGTCGTGGCCGTTGCCGCCGATGATCGAGCCCATCACGGTGCCGTGACCGTAGGAATCGATGATCGTACCCTCACCGGAGAGGTCGGGCCCGTACACGACCCGTCCGGCCACATCGTTCATCGGGGAGATGCCGGTGTCTATGACGGCCACGCCGACCGCGCCCTTGTTGCCCGACTTCCACATCGACGAGGCGCCGGTCGCGCGGACGAAGTCCGACCCGGTTGCTGCGCCGTGCACAGGATCGCTGTTCTGGTCACCGTTCTGATCGTTGCTCTGGAAGTGAACGACACGGTTCGGCGAGACCGACAACACCGCGCTCGAGCAGGCCAGTTGTGCGATGCGCATATTCGGCACCGATGCCCGTACGCCGTCGATCATCGGTTCCTGCCCGATGACGTAGCCGCCCGCGGTGGAGACCGCGGCCGCGGCAGCTGCCGAGGAACCAGGATGGCCGACGACGATCACGTCGGCCGAGCCGGATCTCGCGCTGTGCAAGGACGTGTCGAGTTTGCCGGTGCACGAGGCGGCATCATTCTTGGCCGTCTCGTTCTCGGCCGCCTGGGCGGGTGACGCCAGCGCCGCAACGACGAAGGCAGTACCCAGCGCAGCCAACATCGGCTGGTAGCGGAGTCGAGTGCGACGAGGAGAGGAAATTGCTGACATATCGGCTCCCAGCGAGAAAAAGGTGACTACTCCCTCGCTACATCGGCACTACGACAGGCGACCTGAGCGGGAACGAACGGGAAGATTCTCGGCCGATGAGGACCGATTGAGCCGAGTTGCCGGGACTTTGGGTGGCAGCCCGGCGGCCGCCGCAGCGAAAGCGCTCGCAGGCTCACCAGATGCTGGGTTGGTCGCGTGCTGGCTTCGGGGCGGCGCCTCGGATCGTCCCCTGCAATGGGCCTACCGGCAGAGTCGGCAGGCCACCCGAGGCGCCACCACTATCAAGCAAACCACGTCCGCAGCGCCTCGTACACGCAGCGCGCCGCTGGATGTGGACGGAGGCCGTTCCCAACTCCTGATGAGTCGGGAACGGCCTCCACGCGGAACGCCCGCGCAGGGGAGGCGAGAGCGCCGCAGCTGCGCTTGGGCGGGGGCTCCGAACGCGCTGCAAGCACCATAATTCGGCGTTAGACCAGTGTCAAAAGATCCTCGTCGACAATTCGTTGGGCTCCGGGGATGCGGGCCGGCTGCGCCGGTGGAACCGAAGCCGGTTGCTCACACGAATCTATCAATGTAAGACTACCGGCATTCGGTTCATAATAGACTTATCTCTCTGGAGGAAACATGCGTACCACTGGCAACGTCACGAAGCGCACGAGGGCCATCGTTGGCCTCGCGGCGGCGGGCGCCGTCCTCGTCTCGCTGGCTGCATGCAGCAGCAGCGGGTCCAAGACACCGATCGCCGACGTCAAGTCGCTGACCGGTAACAGCACCTCGGTCGCGCTCGACGCCGGGTTCGTCAAGGCCCTGACCACGCTCAAGCTCACGCCCGGCAAGGTCGGCACCGCGACGCTTGCCGGAACCACCGCGTCCTTCCCGATCACGGGCGGCCACGTCAAGGTCTACAAGAAGGGCGACATCACCCCCTACGTCCAGGGTGCTATCGACCACAACGGTAGCGGGCTCTCGCTGACCGGCGGCTCGACCAAGGTGGAGCTGATGAACTTCGTCATCGACCCGGGCAGCAACTCCAAGCTGACCGGTGACGTCCTTGTCAACGGAAAGAGCGCGGCCAAGGGCGCGAAGTTGTTCGATCTGGACGGCAGCACGCTCCAGCCGATCACTACCGCCGGGACGGTTGCCACCCTGACCGGTACCACCGTGTATCTCTCGGACACCGCGGCGGGGCTGCTCGACAAGACCTTCAAGACCAACGCGGTCAAGGGTCACCTGAAGATCGGTATCGCGACCATTAAGGCCAACGTCGGCTGACGCATCGACCGGCCGGTCCAACCGGCTCGACACGCCCGACGGG
>JALZAI010000427.1 GCA_030948475.1 Actinomycetota bacterium | reverse complement strand
CATCCGCACCGCGCTCTACGACGCGCAATACACCTGCACGCTCGCGAACCGGGCGTCCTCGGCGACACCGGTGCCCGGACGCATCGTGGGCAAGCACTGCGAGAGCGGCGACATCGTCGTGCGCGACACCTGGTTGCCCGGGGACGTGGCGCCGGGCGACCTGGTCGCCGTCGCGGCTACCGGCGCCTACTGCCGCAGCATGGCGAGCAACTACAACCATGTGCCGCGTCCGCCGGTCGTATCGGTGCGCGACGGTGTCGCGACCGTCCTCGTCCGCCGCGAGACCGAGGACGACCTATTGCGCCTCGACACCGGCATGCCCGATGCCTGACGCATTGCGGGTCGCGTTGCTGGGCTGCGGGGTGGTCGGCTCGCAGGTCGTCCGGCTGCTGGACGAGCACGCCGGCGAACTGGCCGCACGCATCGGTGCACCGCTCGAACTCGCCGGCATCGCGGTGCGGCGGCCCGGGCGCCATACCGATCTCCCCGCCGCGCTGGTCACCACCGACGCCGCCGCGCTCGTCGACCGTGCCGACATCGACATCGTCGTCGAGGTGATCGGCGGGATCGAACCGGCCCGCAGCCTGTTGCTGTCGGCCCTGAAGAGCGGCAAGAGCGTCGTCAGCGCGAACAAGGCACTGCTCGCCGAGGACGGCGCCACGCTGCACGACGCGGCGGCGAGCGCCGGCGTCGATCTGTACTACGAAGCCGCCGTCGCAGGTGCGATCCCGCTACTTCGTCCGCTGCGCGAGTCGCTGGCCGGCGACCGCATCACCCGCGTCATGGGCATCGTCAACGGCACCACGAACTTCGTTCTGTCGCGTATGGACGCGACCGGCGCGGGCTTCGACGAGGCGCTGGCTGAGGCCACCACGCTCGGATACGCCGAGGCGGACCCCACCGCCGACATCGACGGATTCGACGCAGCCGCCAAGGCCGCAATTCTGGCCTCACTCGCGTTCCACACCCGGGTCACGGCGGGTGACGTGTACCGCGAGGGCATCGGCGAGGTGAGCGCTGCCGACATGGCGAGCGCACGTGTGATGGGCTGCACGGTCAAGCTGCTGGCGATCTGCGAACGTGTCCGTTCCCCGGAGGACGCGAAGGAACGCGTCTCGGTGCGCGTGCACCCGGCGATGATCCCGCGCAGCCACCCGCTAGCGTCCGTCGGGGATGCCTTCAACGCAGTCTTCGTCGAGGCGGAGGCAGCAGGATCCCTGATGTTCTACGGACGCGGCGCGGGCGGCAGTCCGACCGCCAGCGCCGTGCTCGGTGACCTGGTGGCCGTGGCCCGGAACCGGGTCAGCGGAAGCCGTGGCGCGGGGGGGCGCGCGTACGCGCAACTGCCGGTGCTGCCGATCGGCGACGCGGCCACCCGCTATCACGTCGCGCTGGACGTCGCGGACCAGCCGGGGGTGCTGGCCGCGGTGGCCGGCGCGTTCGCGGAGCACGACGTGAGCATCCAGACGGTGCGGCAGGAGGGACGCGGCGAGGCTGCCACGCTCGTCCTCGTCACGCACCGCGCCGGCGACGCCGCCCTAGCCAAGACCGTGCAGCACGTGTCCGACATGCAGTTCGTCCGCGGCGCCAGCGTGATGCGCGTCGAGGGCATGCCGGCGGACTAACCATGCCGATTCTGCCGTGGCCGGGCGTGATCGAGGCCTTCCTCGACCGGTTGCCGATCACCGCCGCGACGCCGGTGGTGACGCTGGGCGAGGGCGGCACCCCGCTCGTCCCCGCCCGCGAACTGTCCGCGCGCACCGGTTGCGAGGTGTACCTCAAGGTCGAGGGGGCGAACCCGACCGGATCGTTCAAGGACCGCGGCATGACCGTCGCGATCTCCAAGGCCGCGGAGGACGGCGCCCAGGCCGTCATCTGCGCCTCGACCGGAAACACCTCGGCCAGCGCTGCTGCGTACGCGGTGCGTGCCGGGATGACCTGCGCCGTACTCGTCCCGAGCGGCAAGATAGCCCTCGGCAAGATGGCGCAGGCCCTAGCGCACGGCGCCCGGCTGCTGCAGGTCGACGGCAATTTCGACGACTGCCTCGAACTCGCCCGCAAGCTCGCCGTCGACTACCCGGTCGCGCTGGTCAACTCGGTGAACCCGTTCCGCATCGAAGGGCAGAAGACCGCCGCGTTCGAAATTTGCGACGTGCTCGGACGGGCCCCGGACGTGCACTGCATCCCGGTCGGCAATGCCGGCAACATCACCGCGTACTGGCAGGGCTACCGCGAGTACGCGGGCGACGGATTGGTCGACTCGACCCCGCGGATGTTCGGTTTCCAGGCCGCCGGCGCGGCGCCGATCGTGAACGGGGCTCCGGTGCTCGCGCCGGTGACCATCGCGACGGCCATCCGCATCGGCAACCCGGCCTCCTGGCAGCTGGCCGAACAGGCCCGCGACGACTCGTCCGGGCTCATCGACGCCGTCACAGATCGGCAGATCCTGCAGGCCTACCGGCTGGTCGCCCGCAGCGAGGGCGTCTTCGTCGAACCCGCTTCGGCGGCGAGTGTCGCCGGCTTGTTGCAGACCGCCGCGGACGGACGGCTGCCTCGCGGGTCGACTGTGGTGTGCACGCTGACCGGGAACGGTCTCAAGGACCCGGAGTGGGCGATTGCGGGCGCACCGGCGCCGATCACGGTCCAGGTCGACGCGCACGCCGCCGCGGCGCGGCTCGGGCTCGGCTGATGCCCGCCCTGCGCGCCGACGCCATCCAGGTGCGCGTCCCGGCTACGAGCGCGAATCTCGGCCCCGGTTTCGACGCGCTCGGGCTCGCGCTCACGCTGCACGACGATCTCGTCGCCCGCGTGGCCGGCGAGGGCTTGATGGTGGACGTGGCCGGCGAGGGCCAGTCGGTCTCGCGCGACGAGACGCACCTCGTCATCCGCGCGATGCGCGCGGCGTTCGCCGAGCTCGGCTCGCAGCCGCGCGGCCTGGAACTGGCCTGCACCAACCGGATTCCGCACGGGCGCGGCCTCGGCTCCTCGGCGGCAGCGATCGTCGCCGGCGTCCTGCTGGCCCGGGCACTCGTGGTCGGCGGGGACGAGGAACTGCCCGAGGCGTCCGTGCTCGCTCTGGCGGGTGCCATCGAGGGGCACCCCGACAACGTGAGCGCCTGTCTGCTCGGCGGACTGACCGTGGCCTGGACCGAACGCGGACGCTCCCACGGCGTACGCGCACCAATCGGGGGCGTCGTCACACCGGTCGTCCTCGTCGCGCCGTTCGAGGCGGCCACGGCGCAGGCGCGGGGCCTGCTGCCGGACAACGTCTCGCACGGCGACGCAACCTTCACTGCGGGGCGCAGCGCGCTGCTCGTCGCCGCGCTCGCAGGCGCAGGCGGCGCCCTGCTGGCCGCGACAGAGGACCGGCTGCATCAGCGCTACCGCGCCGCAGCGATGCCGCAAACGGCTGATCTGGTGGACCGGCTGCGGTCAAGCAACCTGGCGGCCGTGGTGTCCGGCGCCGGACCGTCCGTCCTCGTCCTGGCTCGAGATGAGCTCGAAGTCCAGGCGGCACGGGCGGTCTGCCCCACGCAATGGCGCTGCGAGCTACTCGAAGTTGACCGGCAGGGCGCCCTCGTTCGGCCCGCGGGAATGCGCTGAGCACCCTCCGTGTTGCTGCTGGTGAAGAGAGCGTCTACGCTCGTAAGCGACAGTTCCGGCGCTACTCGATCGTATGAGTATCTGCCGAACCCGTTCCCAGCCGCCGAAGTCGTCCTCTGGCGTAGGCGTCGCGCGTGACGGGCGCAGTACTGATTGATTTCCCCCCAGATTTCCCGGCTACGTGTTCGGGAGAAAGGGAACCCGCCGGAGTATCGGTGGTTCCCACCTACCGGCCGCCCGACGGCTAGGGCTTCGCGGCCGGTCACATCGGAAGGATCCGAGAAGCACGTGACAGACATCCACGAGCAGGCCCCCAACGCAGCCGAGAACTCGGCGCCGAACGGGACTGCCACCCCCTCCCGCGCCAGGCGCGGCTCGCTGAACTCGATGCTGCTGCCGGAACTGCAGCAGCTCGCCGGCGGCATGGGCATCAGTACCTCCAAGGTCAAGAAGAGTGACCTCATCGCCGCCATTCAGGCGGCTCGAGCGGGAACGCCCTCGGCGCCGAACGATGCCGCCACCGAACAGGTGGCGCGCAACGGCGCGCGCCGTGAACCGCGTGCCGCCAGGACTGCGCCGGCCAGAGACGCTGCGCCAATCAGCCACGCCGCGCCGGACCCGCGTCCGGTCGAGTCCCAGGCGACGCAGGGAGCCATCGCGCCGCCCGCGGAGCGAAACGACCTAGGCCAGCGCGACGACCGTGGGCAGCGCAACGACGGCGGCCAGCGCGACGACCGTGGGCAGCGTCAGCAGAACAGCCAGAACCAGGGCGGTGGCCAGCACAACAACGGCCAGCGCAGCCAGAGCGGCCCGAACAATCAGGGCAGCAACCAGAGCGGCGGCCACAACAATAACCAGAACAACCAGAACAACCAGTTCAGCCAGAGCGGCGGTCAGAACCAGAGCAACCAGATCAGCTCGGGCGCCGGCCAGAACGACGACGAGTACGAGGGCGGCCGGCGCCGCGGACGCCGCTACCGCGACCGCCGTGGTCGCACCCGCGACCGCCAGGGCGGCGGCGTCCAGGCGAGCGGCGGTGGCAATCAGGATGTAGAGCCGAGCGTCTCCGACGACGACGTCCTCGTCCCGGTCGCCGGCATCCTCGACGCGATCGAGGACAAGAACACCTGGTTCATCCGTACCGGCGGTTACTACGCCAGCTCCGACGACGTCTACGTCGCCAACTCCTACGTGCGCAGGTTCAACCTGCGCCGTGGCGACGCGGTTACCGGCGCGATCAAGCAGGTCGACGGCGAGCGCCGAGAGAAGTACAACCCGCTGGTGCGCCTGGACACCGTGAACGGCGCGGTGCCGGTGCCGAACGCGTCCCGCGTCGAGTTCACCAAGCTCACCCCGCTCTATCCGCAGGAGCGCTTCCGGCTGGAGACCGAGCCGCACATCCTGACCACGCGCGTTATCGATCTGGTGATGCCGATCGGCAAGGGCCAGCGTGCGCTGATTGTCTCCCCGCCGAAGGCCGGCAAGACGATGGTGCTGCAGGCGATCGCGAACGCCATCGCCGTCAACAACCCGGAAGTCCACCTCATGGTGGTGCTCGTCGACGAGCGTCCCGAAGAGGTCACCGACATGCAGCGCACGGTCAAGGGTGAGGTGATCGCCTCGACTTTCGACCGCAAGCCGGTCGACCACACCACGGTCGCAGAGCTCTCGATCGAACGAGCCAAGCGCCTGGTCGAGATGGGCCACGACGTCGTGGTGCTGCTCGACTCGATCACCCGCCTCGGCCGCGCGTACAACTTGGCGGCACCGGCCAGCGGGCGAATCCTTTCCGGCGGTGTCGACTCGACCGCGCTGTACCCGCCGAAGCGCTTCCTCGGCGCGGCCCGCAACATCGAGAACGGCGGCTCACTGACCATCATCTGCACGGCGCTGGTCGAGACCGGCTCCGCGGGCGACACGGTTATCTTCGAAGAGTTCAAGGGAACCGGCAACGCCGAGCTCAAGCTGGACCGCAAAATTGCCGACAAGCGGATCTTCCCGGCGATCGACGTCGATCAGTCCAGCACCCGCAAGGAAGAAATCCTGCTCTCGCCGGACGAGCTGGCGGTCACGATCAAGCTCCGGCGCGTGCTGCACGCCCTCGAATCCCAACAGGCCCTCGATCTGCTGCTCGACCGGCTGCGCAAGACGCGCACCAACCTCGAGTTCCTGATGCAGATCGCGAAGACCACTCCCGGCCAGGACTGAGCCGCGCCCTCCTGCTCGCGCGTCGTGAGCGGATCAGGGTGACCCGCGAACCGCGACCGACGTGCTGCTTGGACCGCGTTCGGATCGACACAGACGATCACCCTTTGCTCCCGTTGGTCGCTTGAGCGAAGCTGAACCGAGCACGAGCGCGGACAACCTGATCAACATTATGCAGACGATGGCGGCTCGGGCGATTGGCAAGATCGAACGATGGATGCGCAGCGGGGGTGGTTCACCGGTCGCGCGCGGCGGCGAGCTGTTCGAGTTGCGCCGCCACCCCCTGCACGACCGCACGCGCCTTCTCGATCTTCGTCGGCAACGTCGGCTGCAGCAGCGCCGGCGGAACGTCGAGGTAGGTGCTGTCCTGACGGTAGATCCGTACGGTGCTCGCACCGCGCTTGGTATGCAGCACGTCCACGTCACGCAGCTCGTCCCACCGGACGCAGTTCTCGCCGAGCAGGCCGCGTACCCAGATGCCCTCCTCGTCCGCAACCAGCAGGTAGCGCATCGCCAAGACTGCCCCGACCATGAACGTCAGCGCCAGAAACGCCGTGACGATGAGGATTGTGGTCGAAGGGCTGCCATAGATGTCCAATGCCGCAAAGGCAGACACGGCCAGCAGCAGCGCGGCCGGCTGCCACGGCGGGATCCGCCACTCCTGCGGGAGCCGGCTCGACGGTGTCGGCGAGCCCGGCGCTGGCATCGCGCCAGCATACGAGCAACGTCGATCGTCCATTTCGCCTAGTTAGCGCCAGCCAGTGTCCGGCGCGGCGCCCCTTGGTAACGGTTATGTATCCGCGACGTGTCAAAGCTTCCCAACCCTGCGACCGCGTGCAATGTTGAGCGGCGACCCGTAAGGGTTTTCGGGCGTGCTGGAACCAGAAGGGACTTGTCGATGGGTGCGAAGAAGGCGGCGGTAGCGCTGGCCATGCTTGCTCTGGGGGCTTCCGCAGTGACGGCCTGTTCGTCGGGAGGAGGTAGCGGCAGCAGCAGCAACAACGGCACCGGGGCGATCACCTTCATCACCGGCAAGGACAACAGCAACCTCATGCCGCACATCGCCGCGGCTTGGAACGCTGCGCACCCCAAAGAGAAGGTGACGATCAAGCAGCAGTCGGACCAGGCCGACGCCCAGCACAACGACTTGGTCCAGCACTTCCAGGCAAAGGACGCACACTACGACGTCGTGACTGTGGACGTTGTCTGGTCGGCTGAGTTCGCAGCGAAGGGCTGGCTCGTACCGCTGACCGGGAGCAAGAAGCTCGACACCAGCAAGCTCCTTCCGGCAACGGTGAAAGCCGCGACTTACAACAACACGCTTTACGCGGCGCCGTACGCGTCTGACGGCGGCCTGCTCTACTACCGTAAGGATCTCGTGCCCACGGCGCCCAAGACCTGGGACGAGCTGATCGCCGACTGCAAGGGCAAGACGTCGAACACGATCACGGGCTCCAAGCCGGCCTGCTACGCGGGCCAATTCGCCAAGTACGAGGGCCTCACCGTCAACGCGGCCGAAGCGATCAACGCCGCTGGCGGCACGATCGTGAAGTCCGATGGCAAGACGCCCACGGTAGACACAGCTGCGGCTGCCAAGGGCCTGGACTTCCTCGCCAACGGCTTCAAGCAGGGGTACATCCCGAAGGAAGCGCTCGGCTTCCAGGAGACCCAGTCCATCAACGCATTCCAGGCGGGTCAGCTGGTGTTCATGCGCAACTGGCCCTACGCCGACGCGATCCTGTCCGGAAAGGGTTCTAAGGTAGCCGGCAAGTACGGCATCGCGCCGCTGCCCGGCCCGTCCGGTCACGGAGCATCGAGCTTGGGTGGTCACAGCGTGGCGATCAGCAAGTACTCTGCGCACCAAGCCACCGCCTTCAAGTTCCTGCAGTTCCTGGAGACGCCGGATATCCAGCGGTACAACCTGGTCAAGGGAACGAACGCTCCGGTGCTTCAGTCGCTGTACAGCGATCCGGCACTGGTCAAGCAGTTCCGGTACCTGCCAATACTGCTGACAAGCATCAAGACCGCGGTGCCGCGGCCGGTGACTCCGTTCTACCCCGCAGTGACGGACGCGATCGAGACGAATGCGTACGCGGCATTGCAGGGCACGAAGTCGGTGACGTCAGCATTGAAGGACCTTCAAGCGGCGATCAAGACTGCGACTGGGGGCTAGTGGCCCCGCCTGTTGTAAAGCACGATGGAGGCGCAAGAGGTAGGCATCACGGCCGGCGAGGCGGCATCAGCAGTGTCTTGAGACGTTTCGCCAGCCAGGTCAGGGTGAGCTAGATGGGCGGAAGTCTCTGCTCGGAGGAGGTCCCATGACGGTTGCCGGACCCGTCGAAGAGACGACGGTCGAGCCCGAAGCTGCTCCGAAGCGCAGGCGTTCCAGGCGCACAGCCGGCGAGGGTCGGCTGGCCGTCATCCTGATAACGCCGACTCTCCTGCTGCTTGGAGCTGTTGTCGGATACCCGATCGTGAGGGCTATCTACCAGTCCTTCCTCGCGGATCAGAATCTCTCCGGCGCGTTTTTCAACTCAGGCGGTAGCTGGACTGGCCTCACCAACTACAAGTACTGGCTGTTGCAACAATGCCCGAGCGGCGGCGGCACCACGTCCTGCCCGCCCGGAACCCTCGGCTCCCAGTTCTGGGACTCGGTGTTCTTTACGCTCTTCGTGGCCGTGGTGACGGTGACGATCGAGACGGCTATCGGCATGGGCTTCGCGCTGGTGATGAACAAGGCGTTCCGGGGCCGGGCCATCGTGCGCGCGGTCATCCTTATCCCGTGGGCCATCCCGACTGCCGTGACGACCAGGTTGTGGTCGGTCATCTTCGACCCCCAAGGCATCCTCAACCACCTGACGGGGGCACAGGTGCAGTGGACCTCCTCGGTCTGGCCGGCGCGCTTCGCCATCGTGATCGCCGACAGTTGGAAGACCACACCGTTCATCGCGCTGCTGATCCTCGCGGGTCTGCAGGGCATCAGCGCCGACCTCTACGAATCGGCCAAGCTCGACGGCGCCTCTGCCTGGCAGCGCTTCACCAAGATCACGCTGCCGCTCGTTAAACCCGCACTCGCGGTGGCGGTCATCTTCCGAACCCTCGATGCGCTGCGCATGTTCGATCTTCCCTACATTCTGACGGGCGGCGCCAACGGTACGACGACGATGTCGATACTCGTCGTCAAGCAGCTCCTGAACGGCACCTACTCGGCTTCGGCACTGTCGACCATCACATTCATCTTCATCTTCGCCATCTCGCTCGGACTGGTGAGGCTGTTCAACGCCAACATCGTCGGGGCTCAGAAACCCACCAAGGAGGCGAAGTAGCCATGGCGACGACCCTCGCTGACGCCCCGGACACACCGGCCACGTCCGACGTGCCACCGGTCGCGCCCAAGCAAAAGTTCCGGTGGGCCCCGATCGGCTCGGGCGCCATCTTGGCGGTCATCGTCATCTGGTGCCTGATTCCGTTCTACTGGATGATCGTCATGGCCTTCCGGGACAACGCTTTCACCTACGACAACACCCCGTGGTTCGTGCACACGACGCTGCAGAACTTCAAGTACGCGTTCAACACGACGAATAACCAGTTCGGTCGATCACTGGTGAACAGCCTGATCATCGGCACCTGCGTAACTGCGCTCGCGATGGCGATCGGCGTGTTCGCCGGCTACGCGCTTGCCCGGCTGGCGTTTCGGGGCAAGGGCATCGTCCTTGCCGCGATCCTGGCTGCGTCGATGTTCCCGGGTGTCGCGATCCTCACGCCGATCTTCCAGTTGTTCACTGACTTCGGTTGGCTTGGCACCTATCAGGGCCTGATCCTGCCGCAAATCTCGTTCTCGCTGCCGCTGGCCGTCTACACGCTCACCAGCTTCTTTGCGGACATGCCGTGGGAGCTGGAACAGGCGGCCCGCGTCGACGGGGCCACGCCGGGCCAGGCATTCCGGCTGGTGATCCTGCCGCTAGCGGCTCCGGCGATGTTCACCGTCTCGATCCTGGTGTTTCTGGCATCGTGGAACGAGTTTCTGCTCTCCAGTCAGCTCTATAACAATAACGACGACGTCGCGCCGACCACCGTGGCGATCTTTAAGTTCACCGCTGGGCCGCACATCGTGGCCAACACCCAGACCATGGCTGCCGGGCTAGTGGTGACCATCCCATTGGTCATTGTCGTGCTGCTTTTCCAGCGCCGCATCGTCAGCGGCCTCACCGCGGGCGGCGTGAAGGGCTGATCCAGCGACACCGGAGACGTTTGCCTTGCGGACCCGTCGCTCCGGAGCAGAAACTGGTCAGGTGGGAACGGCGATCGAGCTGGCGGTGGCAGTGCTGCTTCCGACCGCGATCGGCTACACGCTCGTCGCTGCCCGACGCCTGCATACGCGGCTGGACGCCCGACGTCCGCCACTGCCGTACACCCGCCCGATCGAGCAGTTGAGCGCCGACGTCCGCCGGCTGCACCAGCTGCTCGACGAGACCGAGAATCGCTCCGACGTCCCAGCCAAGAACCTGCGCTGTCGGGCGACCCGCGCCGCATACCTCGACGCGCTGGCCGACGCGTGCCGCCAGTTGGACGTCGCTCTCCCGAAGGGCGAACCCGTGCCGCGAGCCGAGATCTACCGGGTCGAGGCGGAGCTGCGCCAGCGCGGCCTCGACGTCCGGGCCGGCACTCGATAAGTGTGGTCCGCGTCCTCGCTGTCTCCGACGAAGTGGACGAAGCGCTGTACGCGGATATCGGCCCGGTCCGCGGCGCGCAACTGATCTTGGCGTGTGGCGACCTACCCTTCGACTACCTGCGCTATCTCATGAATGCACTCGACGTGCCGCTCGTCTTCGTCCCGGGTAATCACGATCCGGACGTGCGCGGCTACCGCCAGGCACGGTCCGGGCTGACGCTGCAAGCCGGCCTGCCGGCGACCCTTCCGTGGCCGCCGGGGGCGGTCAACGCCGACGCCCGGGTCGTCGATGTAGGCGGACTGCGCGTCGCTGGACTCGGCGGCTGCCTGCGCTACAGCGACGGCCCGAACCAGTACGGCGAGCGCGAGCAGGCCCGCCGCTCGCGGGGACTGCGTCGTCGGGCGCGCTGGCGCCGGATGCGGGGTGGCGGCGGCGTCGACGTGCTGCTCACGCACGCCCCGCCGCGCGGGGTCGGCGACGGCGACGATGCGCCGCACCGCGGGTTCGGCTGCTTGCACGGCCTGGCCCGCGCTCTGGACGTGCCGCTGCTGCTGCACGGCCACGTGCACCCATTCGGTGAGAGCACTCCCGATCGCGACCTCGGCGGGACCGTGGTGCGAAATGTGGTGGGCCGGCACCTGTTCGACATCACGCCGGGGGGCCTGGTGTATACCGGCAGACGTGTCGCGTCCGACCGGATTCCCGAGGGCTGACGTCGAGAACGACTTTCTGCGCGTCCGCCGGCGCCAGGTGCTCTCCCGTCTGGCGCACAAGCTGCGGCGCGAACCCGACGACGTGAATCTGGTGCTGCCCTTCGACGAGGTCGTGCAAGCCCTCGGTCAGCGCGGCGAGCGCTCGCTCGGGTTGCAGACGATCCGGCTCGACACGGTGGTCGGCACGGTCGACACCCGCCGCGACTTCGACCGGCGGTTTCGTCCCACTTCAGGCCGGGTGCGCGAACGTTGGGAGCGACTCGCCCTTGCCCAGCGCCGGGGTGAGCCGATGCCGCCGATCGACGTGTATCGGATCGGCGAGCTGCACTTCGTGCGGGACGGTCACCACCGGGTGTCGATCGCGATGGCGGCGAGGCAGGAGAGCATCGACGCCTATGTCACCGAGGTACAAACGGTCGTCTCGGCCCGCGGTATCCGCCGGCGCGGCGACCTGCTGACCAAGGACTACGAGCGCATGTTCCGTGCGCGTGTCCCGCTGTCACCGAGCGCGATGGCCAAGATCGAGGTCCGCGACCCGTGGTCCTACGCCGAACTCGGTGAGGCCGTCGAGGCCTGGGGCTTTCGTTGCATGCAGGACCACGGCAGCTTTCTCAACCGAATCGACGTGGCGCGGAGCTGGTACGCCGAGGAGTACGCGCCGGTAGTGCGGATGCTGCACGACGCCGAGCTGCTCGGCGCACGCACCGAAGCCGAGGCATACCTCGCGGTGGCCCGCGAGCGGTACCGCCTCATGCGCACGCACGAGTGGAGCGACGAGGTCATCCGCCGGCTGCGCGAACACCCGCCGCGCTGAGCGGCTGACCCGAGATCCGGTTCACTCGTTCGCGAGAGCCAGATTCTCCCCGCTGCTCGGGTCGAAGATGTGGATCGCGCGCGAATCGGCCCACAGCTCGGCATCGGTGCCTTCCTTCACACCCGAGCCCGGGTCGAGGCGGGCGACGATCTGCTCACCGCTCGCGCCCGTGTCGGCTCGGCCGGAGTCGCGGGCCAGCTCGTCGAGTTCGGCGCTGCTCACCCCGCCGCCGCCTGACTCGAGGGTGAAGTAGACGAAGTTGTCCGAGCCCATCGACTCGACGACGTCGACCGAGGCCCGGAAAGTCACGCCGTGCGGCTTGTTGTCGTCGGACACCAGCGCCGCGTCCTCGAAGTTCTCTGGACGGATCCCGAGCAGCACGTCGCGGGCCGCGTCGCGCGACTCGAGGGAGCGCCGCATCTCCTCGCTGAGCGACATCTCACCGATCGCGGTGCGCAGCGTGCCCTCCTCGAGCTTGGCCGGCAGGAAGTTCATCGCCGGTGAGCCGATGAAGCCCGCCACGAAGAGGGTGAGCGGACGCGTGTACAGCTCCTGCGGGGTACCGACCTGCTGCAGGTGGCCACCGCGCATCACCGCGACCCGGTCGCCCAGCGTCATCGCCTCGGTCTGGTCGTGCGTCACGTACACCATCGTCGTCCCGAGCCGGCGCTGCAGGCGGGCCACCTCAGTGCGCATCTGCACCCGCAGCTTCGCGTCGAGGTTGGACAGTGGCTCGTCCATCAGGAACGCGGAGGGATCGCGCACGATCGCACGGCCCATCGCGACGCGCTGGCGCTGACCACCGGACAGGTTCGCGGGCTTGCGGCTCAGGTGCTGGGTGAGGTCGAGCACGCGCGCGGCCTCTTCGACCTTGTCGTCGATCGTTTTCTGCGGTGTCTTCGCGAGCTTCAGCGCGAACGCCATGTTCTCGCGCACTGTCATGTGCGGGTACAGCGCGTAGCTCTGGAAGACCATAGCGATGTCGCGGTCCTTCGGCGCAACCTGGTTGACCACCTTGCCGCCGATACGCAGTTCGCCGTCGCTGATGTCCTCCAAGCCGGCGATCATGTTTAGGGTCGTGGACTTCCCGCAACCAGACGGGCCGACGAGAATCACGAACTCCCCGTCGGCGATCTCGAGGTCGACCTTGTCGACGGCCAACGCTCCGTCGGGGAACCTCTTAGTGACCTGGTCAAGGACGATGTCGGCCATCAGCTATCCCTTCACGGCGCCGGACGTCAGCCCCGCAACGATGCGGCGCTGGAAGAAGAGCACGAACAGGATGATCGGAATGGTGATGATGACGGCGGCCGCGCAGATCGATCCGGTGGGCGCCGTGAATTGCGAGCTTCCGGTGAAGAACCCGATCGCCGCAGGGACGGTGCGTGCGCTCGTGGTCGAGGTGAGCGAGATCGCGAACAGGAAGTCGTTCCAGGCGAAGATGAACACCAGAATGGCGGTCGTGAACATGCCCGGGGCGGCCAGCGGGGCGATCACCTTAGTGAACGCCTGGAACGGTGTCGCCCCGTCCATCTTCGCGGCCTTCTCCAGCTCCCACGGGATCTCCCGGAAGAACGCCGAGAGCGTGTAGATGCCCAGCGGCAGGCCGAACGCGACGTACGGGATGATCAATGCTGGCCAGGTGTCGAACAAGTGCAGCGCGCGCTCGATGTTGAACAGAGGTGTCACCAATGAGATGGCAGGGAACATCGCGATCAGCAAGGACATCCCGATCAGCACACTCTTGCCCGGGAATCTCAGCCGCGCCACTGCGTACGCGGCCATCGATGCGAGGACGACCGCGATCAACGTCGAGATCAAGGCGATACCGATCGAGTTGATCAGCGCCCGGGTGAATTCTGAGGTCTTGAAGATGCCGCGGTAGTTCTCCAGAGTCCACTTGCGCGGGATGAACTTGCCGTCGGTGATCGTCGAGGGGTCCTTGAACGACAGCGAGACGATCCAGAGCACCGGGATGACCGCGAGCAGGATGGCGACGGTGTTTCCGATGCCCCAGCTGGCCTTCTGCTTAGCGGTGGTCGCCACGCCTCAGCCCTCCGCGCCGGGCGCCGAGGCGCCGAAACCCTTGATGAATATGCTCGCGATGATCGCGACACAGATGAAGATCAGTATCGAGATTGCCGACCCAATCCCGAGGTTCAGTGCGGTGAACAGGTTGTCGTAGCCAAGGATCGACACGGAGTAGGTGTCGTTCCCGCCCGCGGTCAGGATGAAGATGTTGTCGAATATCCGGAACGCATCCAGGGTCCGGAAGAGCAGAGCGACGAGGATGGCCGGCTTCATCAGCGGCAAGGTGATCCGGACGAAGCGCTGCCACCCGGTGGCGCCGTCCATCTTGGCGGCCTTCTGTAGATCCTCGGGCACGAGCGCAAGCCCGGCCATCAGCAGCAGGGCCATGAACGGCGTCGTCTTCCAGATCTCGGCCAGGATGATGATCGCGATCGCCTGGTACTCGTGCACCAACGGCGCGCCACTGCTGAAGTGCCCGACCAGATAGCCGGTGTTCGGCGTCCACGCGTACTGCCAGCTGAAGGCCGCGACCACGGTGACGATGCCGTAGGG
>JALZAI010000421.1 GCA_030948475.1 Actinomycetota bacterium | reverse complement strand
CGTTGACCGGGACGCCGGCCGTGCTGGCCTGCGGTCCCGTGGTCAGGGAAATGGCTGGCAGCACCGTCCAATTGATGATCAGGACGTCGGTGCGCAGGAACGCGTCGGTCACCTGGACGGTCGTCGTGAAGGTACCCGCGGACCCGGTCACCGTTCCGCTGATCAGACCGGTGGTGCCCAGTGCCAGCCCGGGGGGCAGCGCTCCGGCGGAGACCGCCCAGGTGAACTGCGGTACGCCGGTGCTGCCCTGCACCTTGAGCTGGACGCTCACCGCGTCGTTGACCGCCACCGTCTGAGTTGGCAGTGCAACGATAACGGGGGCGGTGTAGGGCGCCGCATTGACCCGGAACGTCGGGTCGCTGTCCGCGCTAACCAGCGTCGAGGTGACATAGGTACACGCGTTGCTGCCGCATCGGGAACTGCTCCACGTGACCGCGACCACGGCGCGTATGAACTTGGTGACGGCGGGAGCGGGGAATCCGGTGATCGCGGACGGCGCGACGCAGTCGGTTGTGCCTGCCGCCACGGCGCACCAGCCGAGGTAGTTGTTGACGGCATAGCTCACGTTGGCAGGCTTCTGCGGCACCGCCGAGGTTGGAAGCGCGGCGGTAGCCCCACTGCCCGCGGCTGCTGACGCGTCCACCGCTGGGTCCATCTTGCTAAGCCACGGCTGCACCGACGCCCAGGCTGTCGAACTCTGGGCCACCGACAGCTGGTTTGTGACACTCGCCGAGTCGCGTCCGACGATCAGGTCGCTGGCGTGCAGAGCCCGAATCTGCTCGACTGCCGAGTCGGCAACCTGCACGGCAACCTGTTGCGTGCGCTGCTGGCTCGTCGAGATCAACCCGTTTACGAACTCGGCGCCGACCGCGCTCATGATGACCGTGATCACGCTGATCGCGATGACTGATTCGAGCAGGATGAACCCGCCGTCGCCGGCTCGGCGCATGCGACGATCTAGCCAGCGAAGGACGCGCCGCGCTGCCTGGACGCCGGGGAATTGGACCATGGCGACTGGTCAGTGGCCGATCTTGTTACTGAGCAGCTTGTTGAGTTGGACGACCTGCGCCGGCGACTGGGGTGCGGAGAATATCGTCAGCTGGGTGGTGAAAACCGCGGCACGGTCGATAGAGCCGCCTTTCCCGGCGCCAGCCACGATCTGACTGGATGTGATCAGCACGCGGCGCGGCCCGGCGGTACGGACGTCGTGCAGGAATCCGAGCTGATGAACCAATGTGCCCTTGGATTCGATGGTGACCAGGACGGAGTACAAGCTGCCTGCGGCACTCGGCGGGCCGATCGGCGTCGTGGGGGTTGCCCCCGTCGTGTCGGTGGGCGTGGCCGGTGCGGGGGCCGCGGGCGCTGCCCCGGCGACAGCAGGAGCTACCCCGCCGACTGCGGGCGCAGCTGCGACGACCGCAGAAACGCTGCCGACGACGACACCGCTGATGGCGACCTCGTCGACGCGTGCCTGTGCGGACAGTTGTCGGGTGAATGCGGGCAGACCACTGTCGTACGGCAGAGCCGACAACGCTGCCTTCAGCGACGCGGTGTACTTCGTAATCTTGCTGCTCTTGACCTGCAACTCACCGAGCTTCGCCTGCAACACGGCGTTCTGCTGGCGCGTGGCTGCCGCCTGACTCTGCAGGGCGCTTGCCGACGACAGTTCGGGTCCGATGAACATGAACCAGGCCACCGCGATGATCAGCAACGCTGCGCCCGCCCCGCCGCCGAGCCAGACTCGCTTGTTCTGGAGGCGTTTCATCAGCTTCCTCCGATGGGGGTGACGTCGTAGCGGTGGGTGAAGAGCTTGTCGGTTAGCGAGAAGGTCAAGTTGAACTGAGCGGACCCGGAGCTGACCTGGTTCGAACTGGGCAGCACGTTGACCACGCCAGGTGTAGCGACGAGACGATCCACGAAGGCCGGTAGATCGTCGAGGCGTCGGCCCGATCCGGTGATGATGACGTTCCCTATTTCGGCGTGGCCTGAGGCGTCGAGGCCGACGGGGGCACCGGACGTGGCCGCGGCGTCAGCAGTGATCGTCAACGTCAGGTTCTGGATCGACATGGACGGCGGCAGCGCGGCGCGGATTGCCGCGATCTGGTGGGCCACGTCCACGTCGTTCTTCATTACGCCGGCGACTTGAGTCCGGATGCCAGCTACGGTGCTCTCGATGCGGGTGATGCCTGCGTACTTTGCTCCGGCACGAGTCAGATCGGCGGTCTGGGCACTGGCCGCGTCGGTACCTTCAGATGCGGCGCTGGACTGGCGCATACCGTAGAAATAGCCCGCACCGCAGAGCGCGGCGACGAAGATGAGTGCGATCACGATGCGAAGGCGCAGCACGCCGAGCCGACGGGCATTGATCAGTTCGGGCGGGGTCAGATCCGCGACGACGTTCCAGCCGGGCATGCTGTCGCCGTGGCTGAGGAGTTCCGGGCGAGCGATGACGGCGGTCATGCCGCCGCTCCCATCGCGAGACCGATCGAGACCGCACCGTGCACGTCGGCGATGTCGCCGGAGAGCGCGTGTTTCGACGCATGTCGGTTGCGCACGTGCTGCAGCGGGTCCACGGCCATCGTCGGCAGACCGATCTGGTCACGGAACGCGGTATCAAGGCCGCGCAACGCCGAACCGCCGCCGGTGAGCGACATTCGATCGATCATCGCGCCGTCATTGGTTGAACGGAAGTACTGCACGGACGTACGGATTTCGGCGATGAGCGGACGCATCGCGTCGGTCAGCATCCGCGTCAGCTCGGTGCGGTCACCCTCGAGCCCGACGTCGCACTTGGCCTTCTCGGCCTCGAGCTCGCTCGTGCCCATCCGATCAGCGAGCTGCGCGGTCAGTTCCTGACCGCCACGCGCGAGCGTGCGTACCAACTTCGGCACGCCGTGGTCATGGATCACGATCGTGGTCAGGTGGGCGCCGAGATCGACGATCGCCTCGACGCCAAGATGCTCGTCAGCGATGGACCGCAACAGGCCGAAGGAAGACAGGTCGACCCGACCCACCTTGAGGCCGGCTCGTTCGACCGCCGTGACGGCGGCAAGCACGGGCTCGCGGGGGGTCGCGAGCAACAGGCCTCCCACCAGGTTGGTTTCCGGATCGACGGCGCCCAGCTGACAGAAGTCCAGCACCACCTGGTCTATCGGGAGTGCGACGATCTCGCGCGCCTGAAACGGCAGCGCCTTTGTCCGCTGTTGCGGGCTGAGGTCGGCAATCTTGATGGCGCGGACCAGCACCTGTTGGTTGGCGATGCCCAGGAT
>JALZAI010000370.1 GCA_030948475.1 Actinomycetota bacterium | reverse complement strand
GCTCAGGAACTGACGGGTCCGGGCCGCGTGCGGATCGGCGAGTACCTGCTCAGGCGGGCCCTGCTCGAGCACCCGGCCGCCATCGAGAAAGCAGACCCGGTCGGCCACCGAGCGCGCGAAACCCATCTCGTGCGTCGCGACGACCATCGTCATCCCATCCTCTTTCAGCTCCCGGATCAGCGTCAGCACCTCGCCGACCAGCTCCGGATCGAGCGCGCTGGTCACCTCGTCGAACAGCATCAGAAGGGGACGGATCACGAGCGCCCGCGCGATGGCCACCCGCTGCTGCTGGCCGCCGGACAGCTCGTCCGGACGCGCCCGCGCCTTGTCACGCAGCCCGACCCGTTCCAGCATCGCGAGCGCGTCCGACTCGGCCTGTTCGCGCGCGTGGCCGTGCACCCGGCGCGGTGCGAGCGTGACGTTGTCCAGCACGCGCAGGTGCGGAAACAGGTTGAAAGCCTGGAAGACGATGCCGACCTTGGTGCGGATCTTGTTTGCGTCCACTCGCGGGTCGGTGATGTCCTCGCCGTCCAGTTCGATCACGCCGTCGTCGACGACCTCGAGCAGGTTGACGCAGCGCAACAGCGTGGACTTGCCCGAGCCGGACGCCCCGATCAGCACCGTGCAGGAGTGCTCGCTCGCGGACAGGTCCAGCCCGTCCAGCACCACGTTGCCGCCGAAGGACTTGCGCAACCCGCGCACGTCGAGAACGTTCACACCACACCGCCGCCGGCGCCGAACCAGCCCTGGCGCCGCGCGATCCAGTCGGTGAGCCTGGTCAGCGGCACGGTCAGCGCGACGAAGATCAGTCCGGCGACGACGAAGTGGACGAACTTGAAGTCCTGCGACTTCTGGTTGTCAGCGGTGAGGACGACGTCGATGATCCCGAGCACCGACACGAGCGAGGTGTCCTTCTGCAGGCTGACGAAGTCGTTGAGCAACGGTGGCAGCACCCTCCGCACGGCTTGCGGGAACACGACATGCCGCAGCGTCTGGGTATGCGTCAGCCCGAGCGATCGCGCCGCAGCCCGCTGGGACGGGTGCACCGACTCGATGCCAGCGCGGAACACCTCGGCCACGTACGCGGTGTAGGTGAGCACGAGCGCGATGATGGACAGGACGAAGGGACTGTCCGGCGCGCCCTGCAGGCGCAGCGCCGGAACTCCGAAGCCGACGAGGTACAGCACGATCAGTACGGGCAGCCCGCGGAACACGTCCACGTACAGCGTCGCGAGGAAGCGCACCGGGAAGAACACCGGGCCGCGCAGCGTACGCAGCACCGCGAGCGTCGCCGCGAACACCAGGATTAAGACCTCGCTGACCAGCATGATCTGCAGGTTGATCCACAGCGCGCCCAGCAGCGCAGGCAGATCCGTCCATCCGGTGCGCACGTCGAAGAAGCTGTTGCGCACCCGTGCCCACCCGGAGCTGGATCCGACCACGAACACCAACGCGGCGACGAGGACGGCGGAACTCGCGAGCGCGACCAGCAGCGAGCGCCGGGCCCGCGCCCGCCGGTAGGCGTCCCGCGAGAGCTGCAGTTCGGACGGCTGCCACTGCGTCGCGGTCATCGCGCTACTTCAGTTCGGGTGCGCCACCGGCCGAGGCCAGCCACTTCGCCTGCAACTGCTTGAGCGTGCCGTTCCGGCGCAGTGCGTCGACGGCCTTCGAGACACAGGACGTGAGCGAGCTGCCCTTTTCCAGCACCAGGCCGAACTGCTCGGGGCTGCCGGTCACCGGGAGCTGGCCGACGATCTTCGCGTCCTGGACCTGCGCGGACGTGATGAAGAAGCCGGTCGGCAGGTCCACCACCAACCCGTCCAGCTGGCCGTTCTTGAGCGCCTGCACGGCGAGGTCGTTGGTCGGGAACTCGGCCGGGGTCGGTCCCGGCTTGATGACGTTGTTGATCGCGTCCAGGCTGGTGGTGCCCTTCTGCGCCGCCAACTTGGCGCCTTTCAGCCCCGCGATGCTGGTCGCCTTCGCGAACTTGCTGCTCTTGAGCGCGACCACGGCCTGGGCCACGTCGTAGTAACCGCTGGAGAAGTCGATCACCTTCGCGCGCTGCGGAGTGATCGACACCTCGTTGACGTCGAAGTCGAACTTCTTCGGCGTTGGCGCGATGACGCTGTTGAAGGAGGCGACGACCCACTTCACCTTGCTGGCGGGGTAGCCGAGTTGCTTTCCGACTGCGAACGCAACCGCGGACTCGAAGCCCTTGCCGTTACTCGGCTTGTTGTTCACGAACCACGGTCCGAACGCCGGTGAGTCGGTGGCCACGGTCAGCGCGCCGGACGTCCGCGTCTTGAGTTTCGACGGCGCGCACGGGTTGGCCGCCTTTGCGGCGCCGCTGGTCGTCGGGCCGGCCGGCGACGCTGGGCCGGACGACGACGAGCCGGTGCTCGAGGCGGCGCAACCGGCGACGACGAGGGCGGCGGCGCCCGTGAGCGCGGCGAGTAGGAAGCGATGCGGCATCGATGTCTCCTGTGCGTCGTGGATGATCGGATCGTCTCAGGCGGCCAGCGGGTCGAGCATGCGCAGTCCGGGAAAGCGGGCGAAGCCGCGGTCTCGGGTCACGAGGGTTGCGCCGTTCTCGATGGCGAGCGCCGCGAGGTAGGCGTCGGGCACCACGTTCGCGCGCGCCTGAGTCACTTGGACGAGATCGGCGAAGATCGCCCAATGGCGTGGCCCAGGACCGACGATCGTCGTTGCCGGGGCGGATCGCATGCTCTGGCAGAACTCGATCGCGATCGACGGCTCTGTGGAGTCCGGGAACGCGCGGTGATTCGTCACGATACGAACGAACGCCGACAACACCAGCTCGCTCACTCCGAACACCTCGCGTCCGTTGAGGTGCGCTGCCAACCACTCGCGAGCGCGCGGGTGTTCGACAGCGGCGGCCCGATGCGCGGACACGAAGACGTTGACGTCAGCTATCAGCATCGTCGCGGCGGGGCCACTCATTGTCGCCCATCAGTTCGGCGAGCGCTTCCTTGTCGTTGATGTCCACCAACGGCTTGACATTCGGATCACCAAAAACTGGGAAGGTCACCTTTTCGCGCGGTCCATCAACTGCTCGTGCCAGTGTCACGCGCAGAGAGTCGTCGATGATCTCGCCCAGCGTGCGGTGCTCGCGGGCGGCCAGCACCTTGGCCTCGGCCAGCAGGTGCACGTCGATGTTGACGGTCGTACGCATCGCAACATCATAGCCATGCATCATGATGCAGAGTCGAACGCTGGTGGCGGCGCGGTGCCGTCCAGCAGCAGCGCGACGGCCGCGCGGGATGCGACCGGGCCGACCAGGTTGCCGGTGCCGCTGTACCCGCCGCAGGCCACGACGCCGTCGTCCACGAGGACGCAGAGCGGGCGTGCATCCCCGGTGAAGCCGACCGACGCGGCCCAGCGATGGGTCACGCCGACGGGCTGGCCGGCCATCCGCGCCGCGACCGACTCGATGTAGGCCTGAACGGGCGCGGTCGGGGTCGCGTCGGTCGTCCACTCGTCAGCAGCGAACCGGTCGCGCCCGCCACCGGCGTAGATCCGTCCGTCCGAGGCCTGCTGGGCGTAGTCGTAGCCCCACCGGCCGTACACCGGGCAAGGCAGCCGAGCGGGCTCGACCGGAGCGGTCGCGAGCATCTGCAGGCGGGCAGTGCGCACCCGCCCGGTCAGCTGCGGGAGCAGTAGTTCCAACTGCCCGTCGACGGCCGCCACGACCACCGCCGCGCTTACCGTGCCGAGCGCCGTCACGACCCGCCCCGACTGGACGGACTGCACCGGCGTGTGCTCGTGCAGCGCGGCTTGTCCGCCCAGCCGGCGCGCCAGTTCGATTGCACGCTGGGCCGGGTTGGTGGCCGCGTCGTCGGGCAGGAACAGACCGAGGCCGAGTGGGCCGTCGTAGTCCTGCACGTCCAGCCCGTGCGTCCGCATCGCCTCGGCCTGCAGGGTGCAGTCGGCCAACTCGGCCGCGCGCTCGGCCTCCTCGACCTCTGATACCGGCTCGCCGGGCAGCCCGGCCAGCCGGATCGATCCGGTGCGCCGCACCACCTCCGGGCCCAGAGTCGCCTCCAGACCGGCGAGTTCGCGCAGCGTCTCGCGGTAGAGCCAGACGGCGGCGTCCACCCCCCAGGCGTCGATGGCCTGGTGCAGGGACGCCGCGGGACCGGCGATCAGGAAGCCGCCGTTGCGCCCGGCCGCTCGACCCGCTGTCCGGCCCGCGTCCAGCCCGATCACCGAGAGTCCCCGGTCCGCAAGAGCGGCGACGGCGGCCAGGCCCGATGCGCCCAGCCCGATCACGCAGGCGTCCGCGGTCACATCGCCTGCCAGCGGCGCGAGTCCCCGCCACGCGGCGACGACCGGGTCGTCGTCCCAGGCAACGGCCACGGTCCTACAGCACTTTGGACAGAAAGGATCTCGTCCGCTCGTGCTTCGCTCCGGCCAGGACCTCGCGCGGCACGCCGGACTCCACCACGACCCCAGCGTCCATGAACACCAGCTGATCGGCTACCTCGCGGGCGAAGCCCATCTCGTGCGTGACGACGATCATCGTCATGCCCTCCCCGGCCAGGCGTTTCATCACGTCCAGCACCTCGCCGACCAGCTCGGGGTCCAGCGCCGAGGTCGGTTCGTCGAAAAGCATCAGCTTGGGCTGCATCGCGAGCGCCCGCGCGATGGCGACGCGTTGCTGCTGCCCGCCGGACAGCTGCGCGGGATACGACTTCGCCTTGTCGGCGAGTCCGACCTGATCGAGCAGCGCGCGCCCCCGCTCCATCGCCTCACGTTTCGATATCTTCGCGACCCTGGTGGGCGCCTCGATGATGTTGTCCAATGCGGTCATGTGCGGGAACAGGTTGAAATGCTGGAATACCATTCCGATGTCGCGGCGTTGCTTGGCCGCGTCGCGCGGGTGCAACTCGTGCAGCTTGTCGCCCCGCTCGGCGTAGCCGATCAGCACTCCGTCGACATAGAGGCGCCCGCCGCTGACCTGCTCCAGATGGTTGATGCAGCGCAGGAACGTGGTCTTGCCCGAACCGGACGGCCCGATCAGGCACATCACCTCGCCGGGCTCGACCGAGACGTCGATGCTCTTGAGTACCTCCACCGACCCGAAGGCCTTGCGCACACCGACCGCCCGCACCATCGGCTGGACGGCCGGCCCCTTTGTCGTGGTCATAGCGGGCCGTCCTCGTGCGAGACAGTCAGCTTCGCCGCCGCGCGCAACTGGCGTCCGGTCATCTTCCGTGACGCGCCACGCGAGAAGCGCTTCTCGAGGAAGTACTGGCCAACCATCAGCACGCTCGTGATGGCGAGATACCACGTCGCCGCCACGAGCAGCAGCGGAATCGGCCGGAAGATCACCCCGGCTATCTGGTTCTGCTGGTTATAGAGGTCAGTGCTCAACGGCACGGCGACGACCAGCGACGTCGTCTTGAGCATGCTGATCAGCTCGTTGCCGGTCGGCGGGATGATCACCCGCATCGCCTGCGGCAGGACGATCCGGCGCATGGTCAGTCCCCAGGACATGCCCAGCGCCGTAGCCGCCTCGGACTGGCCCTCACCGACCGAGGAGATCCCGGCCCGCACGATCTCAGCCATGTACGCGGCCTCGTTGAGCCCGAGGCCGAGGGAGGCGAAGAAGAACGCCGCGTCCACGCCCTGGATGTCCAGGTGGACGAACTGGTGCACGAACGGAATGCCGAAGCCCAGATGCGGGTAGAGCGTGGTGAACAGTCCCCAGAACACCAGCTGCACGTACACGGGAGTGCCGCGGAAGACCCAGAGGTACAGCCACGAGACGGATTGCAGCACCGGGTTCGGCGTCAGCCGCATCACCGCGAGGACTACGCCCAAGACGATGCCGAGCAGCATCGCCCAGAACGTCACCTGGATGGTGACCCAGGCACCCTCAGAAATGCGTTTGTCAAAGATGTACTTGCGGTAGAACGCCCATTCGTAATTGCCGTTGGTCGCCGCGCCGTACACGAACAGGGCGAGCAGCGCGACGATGACCACCGCGGCGACCCAGCGCCCGGGACGACGCAGCGGAACGGCCGACATCGCGCCGCCATCCCGATCCTGGGCAGTGCTCAGCTGGTCGCTCCGTTGACGCCGGCGGTCTTGATCTCGCCGGACTGCAATCCCCACTTCTTGCAGATCTTGGCGTAGCTACCATCGGCGATCAATGCCTGCAACGCCTTCTGCATAGCCTTCACGAGCGTCGAGCCTTTCTTGATCGGCCAACCGTACTTGTACGCATCCGTGATCTTGCCGGCCGGTGCGAGCTTGCCAGCGCTCTGCTTGATCGCGTACGCGGTCACCGGCGAGTCGGCCGATATGGCGGCGGCCTTGCCGAGCACCACGGCGTTCGTCGCGTCGTCCTGGCTGGTGTAGGCGAGGATCTTGATCGGTTTCTTGCCGGCCTTGGTGCAGGCCTTGCTCAGCTTCGGGAGCTGGTCCTGCTGCTCGGTGGTGTTGGACTGCACCGCCACGGTCAGCCCGCACGCGTTGGTGGGGACGACCGGCCTGCCCTTGTGGGCCGCCCATAGGATTCCGGCGCTGAAGTAGGTGACGAAGTCGACGGACTTCTCGCGTTCCAATGTGTCGCTGAACGAGGACATCCCGAGGTCGTAGGTGTCGCCCTTGACCGAGGGGATGATCTTCTCGAAGGCGGCCTGCCGGTACACGGTCGTGAGGCCGAGCTTCTTGGCGGTCGCGTCCACCAGATCCACGTCGAAACCGACGACCTTGCCGTTCTGGATGAACTCGTTGGGCGAATAGGGCACGTTGACGCCGACGATCAACTTACCCGCAGACTTGATCTTGGCTGGAAGTAGTGCGTTGAGCGAGGTGTCCTTGGTGACCGTCGGTGTGGCCGACCCGGTCGGACCAGCGCCTCCCTCCTTGTTGCTGGCACACCCGCCCAGCAGGACAGACGTGGCTGCGGCCACCGCCAGGGCCGGGACGAGGACGTGAGAACGCAGGGACACCAGGAACCTCCGAGGATCGAATTGGCGTTACCCTAGCCATCCGGCACGTGGCGCCGACAGGGCCTTCGGTTGCGACAGGCGATTGGTGGCGATATGTAATGCCACGGCCGGCCAGATCCCAGGCACCTCCGGCGAGATCGGTGAGCGCGGCGACCTCAGCCAGGCTCAGGGCAGCGCGAGCTGGCTCTTGCCGAGCACGACGACGCCGCCAGCGGAGACGTGGTACCGCGAGCGGTCGAGATCCAGATCGACGCCGATGTGCGCTCCCTCCGGCACCACGACGTCCTTGTCCAGAATGGCGCGGCGCACCAC
>JALZAI010000365.1 GCA_030948475.1 Actinomycetota bacterium | reverse complement strand
CACCCGAAGCACCTGCGCGACCCGGTGATCTGGCTGGACGGCGACGACCGCTCCGGCAGCGTGGCCGGGGGCGAGAACCTGTTCGTGGATCTCGGCCAGGCCGCGCAGATCAAACGCGTCCTGGTATTCGCGCTCATCTACGAGGGCGCCGCCAACTGGGCCGCGGCGAACGGGGTCGCGACGCTGTATCCGGCCCGCGGTCCCGAGGTCCAGGTGCGCTTGGACGACCCGCGTGAGGGCGCGCGAATCTGCGCTGTGGCAATGCTCGAGAACATGGGCGGCGAACTAGTCGTGCGCCGCGAGGTGAACTACATCAACGGCGGTCAGCGCGCGCTCGACGAGGCCTACGGCTGGGGCATGCGCTGGGCCGCCGGACGCAAATGAAGGGCTACTAAGCATGAGCGAGGCTTGCCGAGCGAAAAATGGGCATTGCGTCTCCGCATGCCCGCCCGGAGCGAAGCGAGGACGGGCATGAGCGTTAGTTTGAGCAAGGGGCAGACCGTATCCCTCAGGAAGAGCGGAGGCGGGACACTGACCCAGGTCCGGATGGGACTGGGCTGGGACGCCGTGCGCAAGAGGGGCCTGTTCGGCAGCCGCGCTCAGTCCATCGACCTGGACGCGTCCGCCCTGCTCTTCGACAGCGCCAAACAACTCGTCGACCAGGTGTGGTTCCAGCAGCTGACCAGCCAGGACGGCTCCGTCCAGCACACCGGCGACAACCGCACCGGCGCCGGCGAGGGCGACGACGAGTCGATCCGGGTCCACCTGGCCGGGGTCTCGACGGCCGTCCAGACGATCGTGTTCACAGTCAACTCCTTCACCGGTCAGGACTTCTCCCAGATCGAGAACGCCTTCTGTCGGCTCATCGACGAGACCAATGAGGCCGAGATCGCCCGCTATGACCTGAGCGGGTCCGGCGGGCACACCGCCCAGGTCATGTCCAAGGTCGCGCGTGACGGCGCCGGCTGGTCGATGACCGCGATCGGGGAGGTCGCCTCGGGCCGCACCTTCCACGACCTGCTCCCGGCGATCGCCGGTCACCTCTGACCTGCCGGTCGATTACCGTCGACGCTGGCGCACCTCGCTCGACCTAGGAGACCAACACATGTCCGAGCTCGATATCGGTTCCACGCCCACCCGGGCTCCCGCCGCGCCCGCCCCCGCCCCGACCGGCGGCGAGCTGGTGCTCGCGCCGCCGGCGCCCGTCCCGGTGGTGAAGGAGGAGCAGGCCGCCGGAGCCATCCCGATCGACGACACGAAGAAAACCGAGCTGGCCCAGAAAGCAGCCGCGTTCGCCGCCGAGCTCGCCAGCATCGACTCCCGCTCGCCGGAGTTCACCAAGAAGGTCGATTCGATCACCTCGATGGGCGACAAGGATCTGCGCGCGTCCGCTGCGGTGTCCAGTCGCATGCTTGAGCGCCCCGCTGCCGCGATGAAGGCCGGCAAGGGCGGTGGCGGCGCCGATGCCCAGACCCGGGTCGCGAACACCCTGGTCGACCTCCGCGGGACGATCACCGAGCTCGACCCGAACCGCGCCGACCTCCGCGGGACGAAGAAGGTGCTCAAGTGGCTGCCCGGCGGCGACAAGATTCAGCGCTACTTCGCCAAGTACGAGTCCGCTCAGTCGCACCTCAACGCGATCATCAAGTCCCTCGACTCGGGTCAGGACGAGCTCCGCAAGGACAACGCCTCGATCGAGACCGAGAAAGCCAACATGTGGACCACGATGGGCAAGCTGAGCGAGTACAACGCGCTCGCCGGCGCGCTCGACGAGGCGGTCACGCAGAAGGTCGCCGAACTGGAGGCGGCCGGCCGCACCGACGAGGTCACCGCGCTGAAGTCCGACGCGCTGTTCGCGATCCGCCAGCGCCGCCAGGACATCATGACGCAGATGGCGGTCTCGGTGCAGGGCTACATGGCCCTGGATCTTGTGCGCAAGAACAACGTCGAGCTGATCAAGGGCGTCGACCGCGCGCAGACCACGACGGTGTCCGCGCTGCGCACCGCGGTGATCGTGTCGCAGGCGCTGGCGCGCCAGAAGCTGGTGCTCGACCAGATCACCGCGCTGAACGCGACCACGTCCAACCTGATCGAGTCGACGTCGAATCAGCTCAAGATCCAGGGTGGACAGATCAATCAGCAGGCCGCCAGCAGCACGATCGACATCCAGAAGCTGCAGGTCGCGTTCGACAACGTGTTCGAGACGATGGACACGATCGACACGTTCCGCGCGCAGGCAGTGGACAGCATGGCGCAGACGGTCACCGCGCTGGAGGGTCAGATCGAGCGGGCCAAGCCCTACCTTGCGCGCACCCGCCGCGGCGAGGGTCAGGCGTCCGGGGAGATCGGTTCCTAGCGGCTACTACTGTTGGGTAGGTGACCTGGTTCCGTCGCGCGCACGAGGCGGTCGCGCCCACGGACGAGGATCCGGACGACTCGCCCGAGGCGCTGCTGCGTTCGATGTTCGAGCAGGTGCGCGAGGTCAACCGGCATGCCGGACGGCTGCCGAACGAGGCAGTCGTCATCGCGCGGCGGTTGCTGGACGCCGTTCGCGAAGTGATCGAGACGTCTTCGGATCGCGACCTCGACATCCACGCCGTCGTCTCGCTGCGTGGCATCCTGGGCGACTACCTCCCCACGACGTTGCGCACCTACCTAGCGCTCGACCCGGAGATCGTGGACACGCCGCGTCCGACTGGCAAGACGCCGTCGGATGCACTGATCGAGCAGTTGGCCGTGCTCTGGTCGTCCGCGACGGACGTGCTCGACGCCACCCGCGCCCAGGACGCGGATGCGCTGATGTCGCAGGGCAGTTTCCTTCGTACCAAGTTCAGCGGTTCGGATCTGGATCTGTAGGACACATGGCCGAGATGAAGCGCGGCGCGAACGTCGCGCTCACCCGCGAGATCCCCAGCCTGCGCGGACTCGTCGTCGGGGTGAGCTGGAACGCGGGCGCGGAGACGGCGCTGACCGACAACATGGTGCTGGCGGCGATCCTCACCGACGCGCGGAACCGCGCGCTGTCCGACGAGCATTTCGTCTTCTTCAACCAGCTCAGCTCGCCGGACCTGTCGGTGCAGAGGCTGGAAAAGGCACTCGGCGGCGACCAGGAGCAGGTCGAGATCGACCTCGGCGCGGTGCCCACCAAGGTCGCGCGGATCGTCATCGTCGTCTACGTCAACGACGGCCCAGCGCAGCGGCGAACCCTGGGACAGCTGAGGTCCTGCCGGGTGCGGGTGCTCAACCTCGCCGACAACGCCGAGTTGGTCCGCTCGGAGGAGCTGGCGAGTGTGCTGCGCGACGAGACTGCGCTTGCGCTCGGCGAGGTGTACCGGCATGACGGGGGCTGGAAGTTCAAGGTGCTCGGGCAGGGTTACGCGAAGGGCATCTCCGGCGTCGCCAGCGACTACGGCCTGTCACTGTGATGCCTCGGGACCCAGCGACCGCGGCGCCGCGCGCCGACTTGCCCTGGCTGCGCCGCCGGTCGCGTCCCGCGACCAGGCCGTCGGCCACAGCCCCGGCTGCACTGTCCGACTTCATCAGCGGACGCGCCCGGGACGGTCGGCGCGAGCCGAGCCCGCCACCACGGCCACCCGCTCCTGCGTCCGCTCCCGCGCCGTCCTCGTCCTCGCTGGATCTGGACGCTGCGCCTCCGCCACCGCCGAGGCCGGTAGTGCGCGCGACGTCGGTCGAGGCGCCGAGGCGGACCCGCGTCGACGTCCGCGTCCGGGCTGCGGAACGGGTGCTGCTCACCACGACCGAGCCGACAATCACGCTGGGCCGGCTGCAGTCCGGCATCGGAAGCCTGACGATCGAGGCGGCTTGCTCCGCGGAGGTCGGCGATCTGCGGCTGGGCTGCCTGTACGAGCTGTACTCCGGGCCGTCCTCGACCGTGCAGTTGCCCCACAAGCGGGTGGCGCCGCCGAAGTCGCGGCGTCCGGTGATCATCGCCAGCCACGACCGCTTCGAGCGGCTGGCTATCGATCTGCGCCAGTGCGTAGACCTGCGCAGGCTGGTCGTGTACGCCTTCTCCGAGTCGCATACCCCGCTCGTGTGGGGCGGCACGCTGATCACGAGCACGTTCGGGGGCGGACGGGTCGAGCTGCCCCTGGACACGCTGCAGTCCGGCGACATCGGCGTATTGCTCTCGCTCTACAACCTGCACGGCGAGTTCGTCCTGCGCGCGGAGATGCAGACGCTGTTCGGCGAGGTCCGGGAGGCGGCCCGCGCCTACGGTTTCGAACGGATCGCCTGGCTGGACAACCGCACGCCGGTGGACTGAACGCTCAGCGCAACAGCCCGCCGAGTCCGCCGAGGCCCTCGCGCGGTTGCTCGGACGGGGACACCTCGGCCACCCATTGCTGGAACGCCTCGGGATTGCGCGACTGGAGGAGCACCCGTCCGGGACCGAAGAAATCGAACACCCAGCCCTCGCCGGACTTCATCGACTGCAGCGAGCGTCCCTGCACCGCGCGACGCATTCGGAACCGCACCCCGAGGTCATAGGCGACCACGTGTCCGGTGTCGATCGTGACCGACTCACCCTGCTCGAGGTCGACGATGTCGACCGCGCCGTAAATGCTGACCAGCGCCTGGCCCTGCCCGCTCGCCCGGAAACCGAAGCCGCCCTCGCCGCCGAACAGGTTGGCCATCCCACCCCACTGGGTGTCGATCTGGACGCCGTGCGAATTCGCGATCCAACTGCCTCGGCGCAGGAAGAACGGACGCTCGGGTGTCACGTCTATCGAGACAGTGTCCCCGGGCAGCACGCCGGCGACGTCGACCCAGCCGCCCACCGCGGGAGCGGTGTAGGTGGTCACGAAGAACGACCCGCCGCCGAGCACACTGCGCTTGAGCCCGGCCATCACCCCGCCCTGTGCCTTGGACTCGAGCGTCACCCCGGCGCTGTGCGCGATCATCGCGCCTCCCTCGACCCGCAGCGGCTCGCCGCCGGTCAGCACGCAGCGGGCCACGGTGAACGACGGGTTGTGTCGAAGCTGGACCTGCATGAGCAGGAGTATGCCGGTTAGGGTCAGCGGATGGTGCAGGAGGATCGGGCGAGCGCAGAACAGGCGCGCGAGTTCGCTGCCGCATTCCGATCGTTACTGGACTGGGTGCAACGGATGATCGCGAGCAGCGCAACGAGGTGTCCGTGCTCGTCACCGCGTTCCTGGGCGAGCACGGAGCTTCGCAGTCGGTCGTGACCCGTGAGCTGCCACCTTTCGAGCACGTGAATCTGCAGACCGCGCTGAACGCGTGGACGCGGGGCGAGCGCGACGTCATCGTCGAAGGGTTCGCGACACCACCGGACTACGGAACCTTCTCGCTGCAACAGCTCATCAGCGGCGAGGCGCTTCCCCCGCTGCGCCGGACCGCGCCGCCGCTGGTCGACCTGCCGAACGGACCGGGGACGACGCTCGCGTGTCTGCGGTCGGCGCTGTTGCTGGTCACCGAGAACGACCGACAGTACGTCGTGATGGTCTCCGCTCCGGCCGAACACGACCCCCGCCTGCGCGTCGAGGTCGGCGGCCTGCCGGTGGACGCGGCGCAGGCGGTGCACGCCGAACTGGACGCGCTGCGCTCCCGGCTCAACGTCTACCGCGGGCACCTGCTCGACGTGTCCCTCGGCCCCGATGGGAGGCGTCAGCCTTAACTTCGCCCGGGTTCCGGCAACCCCGCGCGCAGACGTCGTGCTGCCCGAGGCAGTGCTCGGACGGGTCGAGCGGCACGCGCTCGGGGTGGCGGAGCATCGCCAGGCCCTGCTCGACCACGGCCAGCACCTCAAGCGCGGGCTGCTGCTGTTCGGCCCACCGGGAACCGGCAAGACGCACACCACTCACTACCTGGTCGCCGAGATGGCCGGCTACACCCGGTTGCTGCTGAGATCGCGCTCCCGGACCCGGCCGCGCGGCGGCGCCTGCTGTCCCTGTACGGCCGCGACGTCCCGCTTCAGCTCAGCGAGGACGACGTCGCGACGGTGGTCGAGCGCACGGACGGGGTCACCGCGTCGTTCCTGAAGGAGTTGCTGCGCCGAGCCGTGCTCGAAGCGCTCTTCGAGCAGACACCGTTGACCACGGTCACCGTCGCTCACGTCGCGCGCGCCCTCGACGATCTGCTCGACAGCGCCCAGGAGGTGACCCGCACGCTGCTTGGGGTGGGGGTCGACCCTACCCAGCTCCCGCCGGGTGGCGGGTTGGGAGCGCCGGGCGAGCCAAGCGTGGCGCCGATGGGGTGGACGATGTACCGGTCGCGGAGTATGCGAATTCGGCGGCACTGACCGCCCTTCGTCATCCGAGGCGGATGGCCAGCTCGCCCCGGCCGCGTGTGCCGAGCTTGCGGTAGGCCGAGGACAGATGGGTCTCCACGGTCTTTACCGAGATTCGCAGGGTGAGCGCGATCTGCTTGTTCGCTTGACCTTCCGCTGCCAGATCGACGACCCGTCGCTCACCGCGGGTG
>JALZAI010000360.1 GCA_030948475.1 Actinomycetota bacterium | reverse complement strand
CCCCCCCCCTTCTGTTGCGCACACCTGCGTCGCGCGTCCGTCCCCGCGCGTGCCGACTTTTCCGACAAGTGGCGACTTGTAGCTCGCCACCCGGCGGGCAAGTTGCCACTCGGTCCTGTTCAGGCCGGTCAGCCGAGCAGGTCGTCGGTGTAGCACCAGCGCCAGGCCTCGCCCGGCTCGATACTGCGCATCACCGGGTGTTCGGTCTCGCGATTGTGCAGGTCGGCGTGCATGCGGACCGAGGAGTCGCAGCAGCCGACGTGCCCGCAGCTCAGGCACAGCCGCAGGTGCACCCAGCGTGTCCCTTCGATGAGGCACTCCTCGCACCCGTCAGGGGTGGTCGCCTTGACGATCTTCGGGGCCGCTCGTAGGTGCTCGCAGTCGCCCGCCCGCTGCTCCTGGGTGACCAGCTCGTCGTCGATACGGGCCGCGGCGTCCGAGACCCGATCGAGCATCGTTTCTTCGAGGTCGATCGCGGACAGCGCCCTCCGCAGCACCTCGTCGTCGTAGCCGCCGCGGTCGCGCGCCTGCAGGATCGAGCCGCGCTCGGCAGCGAGCATCTGCATCCGCAGCCGGCGATACACCGCGGACGGGGGCTCGATCTCGTCCTGGGACCGCCCGAGCTGCTCCCAGATGTTGTTGCTGCGGCGCATCGCGCGCTCCTGCAGCGCCTCGACGACCTCGGCCGGGTCGTCCGGCGACTGCACCTGGTCGAGCACGGCCAGGCCGGCTCGGGCGGCTGCGGTGACCAGGCCGGCGGTCTGCAGCGCGTCCTCGGCGGCGTCCGGGCCGGGCAGCCGCAGTCGGCGGACCAGCCAGGGCAGGGTGAGGCCCTGAACGAGCAGCGTCCCTGCCACCACGGTGAACGCGGCGAGCGCGAGTAGCGAGCGGCGCGGCGTGTCGACGGGCAGCAGGAAGACCGCGGCCAGGGTGACCACACCGCGCATGCCGGCCCACGAGACGACGACCGCCGCCGGCCACGACCAGGTTTCGACGCGAAAGAGCCGCAGCAGGCCCACCGAGCCCAGCACCCACACGACCCGCGCGACGACGGTGGCGGCGAGGACCACCAGGCAGACCGGAATCACCCGGCCCCATCCGAGGTCGCCGGACCGGACGCCATTGATCAGCCCGCGGATCTGCAGCCCGATCAACAGGAAGACCACGTTCTCCAGCAGGAACTGCACGGTGCGCCAGTTCACGTTTTCCGCGATACGCGAACTCGCTGACTGCAGCTGCGGGGACTTGTGCCCGAGGATCAGGCCGGTGACGACCACGGCGAGCACGCCGGACGCATGGATCTGCTGGGCAGGCAGAAAGGCGACGTACGGCGCGGCGAACGACAGCGTGGTGTCCAGGACCGCGTCGTCTATTCGCTTGCGGATCAGGCCCAGCACGAACGCCGCGGCGAGCCCGACGAGCAGACCCCCGCCGGCAGCGCGCAGGAAGTCCCAGCCGACCTCCCACGGGCTGATCGACATGCTCAGTGCCGCGATCGCCGTATTGAGTGCAACGAGGGCGGTGGCGTCGTTGACCAGGCTCTCGCCCTCGAGGATCGACACAATGCGCCGCGGCAGGCCGACCCGTCGCCCGACTGTGGTGGCCGCGACCGCGTCCGGCGGGGCGACCACGGCACCGAGTGCCAGCCCGGCCGCGAGCGGGACTCCCGGGACCACCCACCACGACACCAGACCGATCGCGACGGTGGAGAACGCGACGAGCCCCACCGACAGCAGCGCGATCGCCCGTCGGTTGGTGTTGAAGTCGATCAGTGAGGTACGGATCGCGGCCGCGTAGAGCAGCGGCGGCAGCAGCCCGATCAGGACCAGGGCGGGGGTGAGCGTGATCTCCAGGACGTGCGGTACGAACGACAACCCGATGCCGACCGCGACGAGCAGCAGCGGCTCGGACCAGCCGAGACGCCGGGCCCAGCCTGCGACGAAGCCGACGACCGCCACCAGGCCGAGGATGTCGAGCGCAGGGTGCACGCGCCCATTGTTCCGGCTGTGGCCGGCGGCGCGCTGGACGCAACGGCATAGAGTTGGCAGCGTGCCTGCTGATCGCTACTCATCGCGGCGCACGTGATGACAACGGGCTATGCGTCGGCAGGCGCGTACCGGCAGGCGATCGAGGTCAGACTGCGCGCCGAGGCCGAGCGCAGCGGACGCGATCTGAACTGGCTGCGTCGCCGGCACGCTTGTCTGCGGATGCTGCATCGACTGGTCGCCGCCGACCAGGATCTGTGGGTGCTCAAGGGTGGCCTGGCCGTCGAGCTGCGTCATCCCGGACTCGGGCGGCCGACGAAGTCGATCGATCTCGCTGTGCGATCCGCGCCGGCAATGGACTCCGACGACCCGGACGCTATCGGCGCACCGTTGCGCTCGGCGCTCGAAACCGATGTGGACGGTGACCTGTTCCTGTTCACCGTGGACGCGCCGGCCCGGGCCGCCGAGGACGCATACGGCCGGCCGTCCTGGCGCTTTCGCGTCACCGTGACGCTCGCCGGGCGCCGGTTTGCCGAGGCCCGGGTGGACGTCATCGTCCGGCCCGAGGAGCTGGGCGGTCTGACGCCGGTCGAGCTGGCTCCGGGGACCGCGGCACCGCCTGCTGGCCCCCGCCGGATCGTCTGGACCACGGATCTGCGCCAGCAGTTCGCGGAGAAGTTTCACGCGCTGACCCGTAGCTACGCGACCGGCCGGAGCGGACCGGTGACCGACCTGCTCGACCTCGTCCTGCTCCTCGAGGACGGCGTCGGGCTGGATGCGGAGCTCGTCGGCGCGGCGCGTCGGGTGTTCGCCGCACGCGGCACGCATCCGCTCCCGAGCCAGCTGGGCGACCCGCCGCTGTCCTGGCGCATCCCGTACGCCGCGATCGCAGAGGAGGTCGGCGTCCACCCGATCGAGCTCAGCGCGGCGAACCGGCTGGTCGCCGACGCCTGGCGCAGCGCGCGGGGCTAGCCAATCGGTGCTCGGTCAGTCGGTGGAGACCTGATCGCGCGGGGGCGCGGTGATCGAGACCGGGGCATCGAACTGGCGCAGCCGCACTTCGGTGTACACCGGTGTGGCGCCAACGGTGAGCTGCTCGGTGACCAGGCGCGGACGTCCCTGGCCGTCGACCCAGATCTCTGCCGGGATGCGGGTCACGCCGGCACTGCGCAGGGCGGCCTTTCCCGGGTAGGCACGGGGCAGGCGGCTCATCTGCACCGCCAATGCATAGTGGCCGGTCGCGACGCCGTCCAAGGTGGGCGAGCCGAGGAACATCAACCGGGTCGTGGCGCGCGCGAAGGCCGCTCCGGAGCCGAGCGACGCGCTGCTCTGCGAGTTGCGCAGATACTTGTAGAGCGTTCGGACGACATTGCTTGACGAGCCCGGCCGGACCAGCAGCCACGCCTTGCCAGACGAGCGCTGCGCCGGCGGCAGCTGTGCGTAATATTTGCCGTCCTTGATCACCAGATTCAGCGCGCCGAAGTCCGGGATCGTCTCGATGAACGCTACGTCTTTCACCTTGCCGTCCTCGATCGTCTCCTGGCCAAAGGCAGTGATGCTTCGTCCAGCCGTCGTCACGCTGAGCGACAGCTCCGCTGTCTTGATCGACTTGGTGCCCTTGACGAGAAGCGCGGCAAGTTGGGCCGAGGTTGTCGGAAAGCCCGTCGAGATCGGGCGGACGGGACGGCCCGAAACACGCTGCGCGCAGGCTGCGACGAGTGCCGCCGCGAGTAGGCCAGCGGCGAGCATCCTGGCACTGTTCCCGGGCACATTCACTGCGAGCTGACCTGGCCGGGCCGCGGCGCGCTGATCTTCACCGGCACGTTGAACCGGCTGCCCAGGACGGTGACCGGGAACGTCTGCCCGCCCAGCGGCAGCGCGACAGCGATCTTCACGGGCCGGCCCGAGCGGTCCAGCCACAGATCGACCGGGACCGGCTTGTTGCCCAGCAGAGCCAGTTCCTGCTCGAGTCCGGTGCTGCCCACCCCGCCCGAGGCCACCACAGTCATCGAGTAGTGCCGCGTGGCCGACCCGCCGATTCGCTCGTTGCCCCTGTCCCGAACCGACTGCGCCTTGCCAGCCAGGTTGACGACATCGCTGAGCGACGCGACGGCCTGGTTGAGCGCGAGGCTGGCGGACAGCCCACGGACGAACTCGTTCGTGCTGTCCGACCGCACCTTGATCCAGGGCTTGCCGGACGTGTTCTGAGCGCGCGGCAGTTTCGCGTAGCTGCTGGCGCCGACCGTGATGACCTCGACCTTGCTGCCCGCCTGGTCCAGGGTGATCTGCGAGGCAGTCGCCTTCCCGGCGGCGAAGCTGAACTCGCCGTCGCTCGTCCCGCCGATTGCGCCGGCCTCGACGGCGAGGTGGGCCGAGGTCAGGCCGGTCAGTCCGTGCTTGAGTCGCACGGCGACCTCGGACGCGCTGACGCCGCTCGCCTTAGCCGCCGTCGTGGCCGGTTGGGGCGCCGAACCGCCGGACGAGCACCCGGCCGCCGCGAGCGCGCACAGGACGGCCGCGAGGCCGGCGCGAACGGTCCACATCAAATTGGCCGGAGCAGATCGTCCGCGTCGACGATCGTGTACGCGTAGCCCTGTTCGGCGAGGAACCGCTGGCGATGCGCGGCATACTCCGCGTCCAGGGTGTCGCGGGCCACCACAGTGTAAAAATGCGCCTGTCGCCCGTCGTGCTTGGGACGCAACACCCGGCCCAGGCGCTGCGCCTCCTCCTGCCGCGATCCGAACGTCCCGCTGATCTGGACGGCAACCGCGGCCTCGGGGAGGTCGATGGAGAAGTTCGCGACCTTGCTGACGACGAGGACACGCTGCTCGCCACGGCGGAACTCGTCGTAGAGGCGCTCGCGTTCCCTGTTCGTGGTCGAGCCTTGGATAATCGACGCGCCGCCGAGTTCGGCGGAGACGTCGTCGAGCTGGTCGAGATACGCGCCGATCACGAGCACCTGGTCGTCGGGATGCTGTTCCACGATCGTGCGGATGACCGGCAGCTTGGTGCGGGCGGTGGCCGCGAGCTTGTAGCGGTCCTCGGGCTCGGCGGTGGCGTAGTTCATCCGCTCCGCGTCGGTCAGCGTCACGCGGACCTCGGTGCAGTCGGCCGGGGCGATCCAGCCCTGGTTCTCGATGTCCTTCCACGGGGCGTCGTAGCGCTTGGGCCCGATCAGCGAGAACACGTCGCCTTCGCGTCCGTCCTCGCGGATCAGCGTGGCCGTCAGGCCGAGCCGGCGGCGCGACTGCAGGTCCGCGGTGAGCCGGAAGATCGGGGCCGGAAGCAGGTGCACCTCGTCGTAGATGATCAGGCCCCAGTCGCGCGAGTCGAACAGTTCGAGGTGGCGGTACTCGCCCTTTCGCCGCGTCGTCATCACCTGGTACGTGGCGATGGTGACCGGACGGATCTCCTTCTTCTCGCCGCTGTACTCGCCGATCTCCTCCTCGGTGAGCGACGTGCGGGCGATCAGTTCGCGCTTCCACTGTCGCCCGGCGACGGTGTTCGTGACGAGGATCAGCGTGGTGGCTTTGGCCTCGGCCATCGCGGCCGCGCCGACCAGGGTCTTGCCTGCGCCGCAGGGGAGCACCACGACGCCGGAGCCGCCCGCCCAGAACATGTCGACGGCTTGGCGCTGGTATGTGCGCAGCTGCCAGTCGTCCTGGTTGAGCTCGATCGGGTGCGCCTCGCCGTTGACGTAGCCGGCGAGATCCTCGGCCGGCCAGCCGACCTTGAGCAGCGCCTGCTTGAGCCGGCCACGCTCGGACGGGTGCACAGCGACGGTGTCGTCGTCGATGCGCTCGCCGAGCATCGGGTTGATCTTCTTCTGGCGGATGACCTCTTCCAGGACGGCGCGGTCGAGGCTGATCAGGACCAGTCCATGCACCGGGTGCTTGGCCAGCTGCAACCGGCCATAGCGGTCCATGGTGTCGGCGACGTCGACCAGCAGCGCGTGCGGGACGGCGTAGCGCGAATACCGGACGAGGGCGTCGACCACCTGCTCGGCGTCGTGGCCCGCGGCGCGCGCGTTCCATAGGCCGAGCGGGGTGAGCCGGTAGGTGTGCACGTGCTCGGGGGAACGTTCCAGCTCGGCGAACGGCGCTATGGCGGCGCGGGCCTCCGAGGACTGCGGATGATCCACTTCGAGCAGCAGGGTCTTGTCGGACTGGACGATCAGGGGTCCTTCGGTCAAGGCAACGTTTCCGTTCAGGTAGGCGACCATCCATTGTCGCATCCGCAGGCCGCGCAGGCGTGCCGACGCGGTTTTCCCCGGCTGGTGCTCGCCGGTGCCGTCTGGAAGCGGCCACCAGCGGGGAAAAGGCGACGTGATCGGCGCCGCTACTCCTCGGACGACTCACCTAGGACGCTGACCGCGGTGATCCGGTGCAGCGGGAAAGACCGCAGTCCCGTCGCTCCTGGTTCGTGCCCGCGCACCACCCCGCCGGCCATCGAGATCGGCAGCAGCTGATGACGAGCCTGCTGCCCGTCGGTGTCCGCAATGCCGAGCAGCACCTGCCGTCCCGCGCGGATCGCCTCGCGGAGCACGCCCATCGTCGCCGCGGACGTCACGCCAGGCACCTGGTGCGCGACGGGGTGGACGCGGGTCATCTCGGTGAGCGCGTCGCCCGAGCGCACCCGCTGCACCAGTTCGGACAGCCCGACGCCCGAGTCGAGGGCGCCGTTCGCGCGCACGGTGCGCACCGGCTGGCGGGCCGGCGCTCGCGGGGGCTGGGTGTCTAACGCGATCAGGTCGCCGCCGGGCGACTCCGCGGCGGGCGGGTAGCCGGCCTCGCGCAGCACGTCCAGCACCCGCGCAACCGGTGCGGACGACACCGCGACGGTGGGGGCGATGCGCCGCAACTGCACCGCACCCACGTCCCGATCGGCCAGGACGCGTGCGAGCAGCGCTTCGTCGTCACAGCGCAGATACGAGGCGGCGGCGCCCGAACGAAGCGCGCCGTGACGGCGCGACAGATCGTCGATGAGGTACTGCAGCGCCTGCGGCACTGGCGTTCGCGACCGCTCGGCGATCATGGTGCCGATGTCCGAGCCGCTGCGTCCGGCGTCGAGCGCGCGCCGCACCGACGACTCGGTCACCCGGTAGACACTGGCGCCCCCCGTCGACTCGAGATCGGCGGTGAGCGCGAGTTCCGCGGCGAGATCCGCGGTCGGCGGCCCGGGCACGACAATGGTCAGGTCCGGCTGGACGAGAAAGTGGGTGACCGGCGCGGGCATGGCGTCGGACAGCACCTGTTCGGCCACGGCGCGCGAGCCCGCGAGCAGTGTGCGGGAGTAGCCGGTGAGCCCGCCCGCGGCGGTGAATCCGATCAGATCGGCCTCGGCGAGCACGGCGTCGGCGAGCGGGCGCTGCCCGGACGCGCGCCGGGGAGCCTGCCACGCCAGCCGGTCGAGCACGCCCTCGCGCGACTGCGGGGCGGCACCGGGAGACAGCGCGCTCAGCACGTCCAGTAGCCGCCGGCGCAGCGCCGGGATCGTGCCTCGCTCCGCGTCCGGACCGAGCACGGTGATCAGCCGGTCGCGCTCGCCACGCTTGTTCACCAGGCTGGGCTGGCGGGTCATGCCGAGCCACGCGAGCGCGAGGTCGGCCCACCGGGCCGCCGGGTCGTGCCGGCGCCAGATGTCGTACTCGGCGCTGGGCAGGTACACCGGTTCGATGCCGTGCGTGGAGTTGATCAACCCTGTGGACGCGGCGATCTCGGCGACCAGGGCGGCCACGGGCTCGTCCACTCCGAGTTCCTTCGCCGTGCGCCGCAGCTCGCGAACGCCCACTCCGCCCGCGCGCAACTGCGTGGGGGGATGCGCCGTCCACGATTCACCGAGCGCTTCGACGAGGCGCAGCACCTCGAGGACGGCCGTCGTCCCGAGCCGATCCAGTTCGGCGGGCGCACGTTCGTGAACCTCGACGACGGGCGGCTCGACGCTCACCGAGCCGAGCGGGACGTCGCGCAGCGCGACGCCCACCTCGCGCGGCAGCTCGACGGTCTGCGCGTCGATCGGGACGAGCAGGCCGCGGAAGATCAGGCGGTGTGGCGGCAGATCCGCGCGGGCCGCCGGCAGCTGCGCCTCGCGGACCCGGCCGACCGGCGGACCGGCGGCAAGGCGCTCGAGCACATCTCGCTCGGCCGAATCGACCGACGCCAGCAGTTCGTCGAGCCGATTGCTGTCGCCCAGCACCTCGGCGATCGCGGTCCCGGCACGCGGCTGTGCGGCGGGCGGCAGGCCGAGCGATCGCAGCACCGGCGCCAGCTGCACGTCGGACACGTGCCGCAACAGCACCGCGGCCGGCCGTCCCAGCCCGGCGGGATAGCTGCCCAGGGCCTCGCGGACGGTCGCGACGGCGTACAGCTTGTCCGCGTCACCCCAGACCAGGCCGAGCGCGAGCAGGTCCGCGGCCGCGGCGCCGATATCCGCGTCCTCCCCGAGCAGCTTCGCGGCGTCGGCGAGGCGCACCGGCTCGCCGGTAAGCGCACTGAGTGAGATCGCTTCGAGCACCCGCAGGGTGAAGGCGTCCAGGCTGTCGACCGCCCGTTGCACGGACGTGCGCGCACTGAGCCGGCCGGCCAGTGTCGCCAGGTCGGCCGGCGCGGGGAGGGCGAGGTCCGGCCGGCGGCGCAGCAGCTCGCCCAGTTCGGCGTCGGACCGCTCGCGCAGCCATCCGGTCAGAGAAGGGGGTTGCGAGAGCGATGCGATCACGTGGGGGGACTCAGCGCCCGTCGGCGAGGTGCGGACGGTCGGCCGCGGTGGGATGGACATAGCGGATCTTGTGCACCGGCAGCGGGAACTGCACGTCCGGTCCGAACGGCGACACCGCCCCGGCCAGGTCAGAGGCCAGCTCGTTGACTCGGAAGTCGACCTCGGTGAGTTCGCGCGGGGTGAACTGCTCGGGACGACGGGGCGTCACATCCGCCATGGGGTGCCCTTCCGTTGCTCAGATTCGGACCTTTCAGTGTGCCACTCGCAGCGGTGGGCGGCATAACCGCCGCCGTACCGCCAGGAACGGGACATGTCGCGCACTTCCCCGTGATCTTCAAGTGTCTTCGAGTATCGCTGTGAATCCGCGCGCAGTAACCTGTGCCGAGAAGGCACTGCGCGGTGCGGTGCCTTCGCTCATGTGCAACGACGAGGGGGAGCCCGGTGCCCACCGGCAAGGTCAAGTTCTTCAGCTCGGAGAAGGGTTTCGGCTTCCTGTCCAACGACGAGGGCGGCGAGGACGTCTATGTCCACAAGGACGCCCTCCCCGAAGGCGTCGCGGAGCTCAAAAAGGCTCAGCGCGTCGAGTTCGGCATCGTGTCCGGGCGCCGCGGAAATCAGGCCATGCAGGTGAGCCTGCTCGATCCGGTGCCCTCCGTGGTCCGCGCCACTCGCAAGCCCGCCGAGGAGCTCGCACCGCTTGTCGAGGATCTGATCAAGCTGCTGGACAGCACCTCGAACGCGCTGCGCCGCGGGCGTTACCCCGAGCGCACCGAGGCGCGCAAGGTGGCCGGACTGCTCCGCGCCTTCGCCGACAATCTGGACGCCTGACCGGCCGAGGCCTACTGGTAGCCCCGAAGCGGGGTGGTGCGTTCGGTGTTAGTTGGCTGATGCGCGACCGCCGCGGTCCGGTTGATGACCCGCTGGCGCAACACGACGACGATCGCGACCGCTCCGGTCAGCACGCCGGCGACCCAGAACCCGATCGCGCCGCCGGCCTGCCGCGTGCTCGGCAGCACGACGCCGATCGCCGCGCCGATCACCCACGCGAGCTGCAGAAACGTCTCGGATTTTCCGAACGCACTCGAACGCAGCGTCTCGACCACGTCGCGCTGAATCAACGAGTCGAGCGCGATCTTGGACAGCGCGTTGCAGACGGCGCTCACGTACATGCCGACGACGGCGAAGACGATCCCGAACGCCACCGCGACGATCAGGCACATCGCCGCGGCGATCGAAACGGCCCCGACGATCACGAACTCCGGGCGAGCCACCTTGACCTTCGCGCCGATCGCCGTGCCGCTGAAGTTGCCTGCCCCGGCGGCGGCGATCACCGCACCGAGCTGTACCGCTGCCGCCAGGCCGTGCACCGTCGATTCGACGTAGAACGCGAGGTAGATCGTGAGCAACCCGGACAGCAGCCGCAGCACGGATTCGCCCTGCAGGGCGATCACGAGCTGATCGTCGAAGCCGCGCTTGGCCCACCCGTGGATGCGGGCGATCGACGCGACGCGGTCCTGCTTGAGCGGGCGCGGCTGCTCCTCCGGGTGCCGAGGCGCGGACGTGGCCGAGTCGACCTGGCGGGGCAGGCGGAACGAGAAGAACGCGCAGACGCCGTAGGCGATAGCGGTGAGCCAGAGGCCGAGGCTGTACGAGCCGGTGACCTTGATGATCACGCCGACGGCGCCCCCGAGGACGAGCGTCGAGCCCAGACCGAAGATCGTCAGGCGGGAGTTGGCTTCGGTGAGCGTCATTCCGGCAGGGACGAGCCGCGGCGCCGCAGCGGCGCGGATGACCGCATACGCCTTGGACAGCACCAGCGAGCCGAGCGCGCAGGGGTAGAGCACGAGCAGCTCGGTCGGGTGCGCCGCCATGATCACGGCCAGCACGCCCCGTCCGACCGCGGTACCGGCCATCGTCCAACGGCGGCCGTGCTGGATGCGGTCCAGCGCCGGTCCGATCACCGGGGCGATCACCGCGAACGGCGCCATCGTGATGATCAGATAGAGCAGCACATTGCCGCGTTGCGCGTGCGCCGATGCGCCGAAGAATACCGTTCCAGCAAGCGCGACGGTGATCATCGCGTCCGTGCCGTAGCTAAGCACCTGGTTCCAGATCAACGCGGTGAGCCCGGACTCCTGAGCGCCTCCGGACTTGCTGGCCCGGATGAGTTTGCCGGCGACGTGGCGCGCTGCCCGGTTGGTGCCGGACACCGTGGCCCGCGTGATCGCGACGGAGCGACGTTGCTGCGGACGCTTGCCCTCGATGCGGGGTGTACCGGCGACGTGGTGGTAGGTCGGCTGGGAGAACCGCTCGCGCGCGGGACCGTACGGCTGAGTTCCGGAACGATTGGCGACCGGGTCCACCGGGGGATCCTCGGGGGGAGGCGGGCGCTGTCCCTCGACACGTGGCCGGTGAGTGGTGTGGCCGGACTTCGAGAACCGCTTGCGCGGTGTCCGGTCCGGTCCCGTCGTCACGGTTCCATAGTGTCCTACGGTTGCGTGGAATCAACGCCGTTCACCGGTCATGGCGGATGTCGTTGCCCGCGTCAGGGACAATAGGTCCATGAGTGATACGTACACCGTCGTCAAGCGCCCCGGGGCTGTCGACCGAGTGCTCGCGGCGGCGGTCGAGCTGGCCCGCGCGGCGGCGGTGGAGCTCGGCGGCGACACGGTCGGTGCGCACCTGGGCCTGCACTCCGACGGCGACCGGATAGCGACGCATGCCTTCGAGGCGACCGTGCCCGGCTACCGCGGCTGGTTCTGGGCGGTCACCGTGGCACGTGCCCCGCGCGCCAAGTTCGCCACCGTCGACGAGGTGGTGCTGCTGCCTGGAGCCGGCGCCCTGCTCGCCCCGGCCTGGGTGCCGTGGCACCAGCGGCTGCGTCCCGGCGATCTCGGACCGGGCGACGTGCTGGCCGGCGACCCCGAGGACCCCCGCCTCGTCCCCGCCTACACGTTGTCCGGCGACCCGGCAGTCGAGGCGGTCGCCTTCGAGCTGGGACTCGGACGTCAGCGGGTG
>JALZAI010000354.1 GCA_030948475.1 Actinomycetota bacterium | reverse complement strand
GGCTACGACCAGGCTGTAGAGCACCGGCTCGCGGGTCGCGCGTGTCGACCAGGACTGCAGGCCGAGCGTGATCGGGAACAGGTGCTGGCTGGACAGCATGATCAGCGGAAGGAAGAAGTTGTTCCAGATGCTCACGAACTGGAACAGGAAGATCGTGACGACGGCGGGCTTCACGACGGGCAGCACGATGCGCACGAAGATGACCCACTCGCCGGCGCCGTCGATGCGGGCTGCGTCGAGCAGGTCGTCCGGCAGGGCCTGCTCGACGTAGACGCGGGCGAGATAGACGCCGAACGGCGAGACGAGTCCGGGAACCAGCACAGACCAGTAGGTGTCCACGACGCCGATCTTGCTGGCGAGCAGGTACAGCGGAAGCGCGAGCGCGGTGACCGGTACCAGAACGCCGGCGAGGATCAGCGAGAACACGAGGTTGCGGCCGGGGAAGTCGTGTTTGGCCAGGCCGTAGCCGGCCATGACCGCCAGCAGCGTCGCCCCGATCGCGCCGACGCCCGCGTACAGGATGCTGTTCAGCGCCCATTGCAGGTAGCTGCGGTCGTCGTAGCGAAACAGCGACGCGAGGTTCTGCCAGAACTGCGGGTGCGAGAACCACAGCCCTTCCGACCCGAACAGCGAGCTCGTGGACTTGGTCGAGGACACCGCCAGCCAGTACATCGGCAGCGCGAAGTACGCGGCGAGCAGGAACAGGATCGTGGTCCGGATCAGACCCTGCGGATACTGCCGCGGCGCCTGCCGAGCGTGCTCCACCCGGCGCGGGGGCCGCTCGACGGTCGCGGTGAGTTCCGCGCTCATCGGACGAACGCCCCCTGCCGGGTGGCGCGCATCAGGCCGAACGAGAGTACGAACGCGAGCACTGCGAGCAGCACCGCCTCGGCAGCCGCGAGGTTGGTGTTGTTGTTCGCGAACGCCTCGGTGTACGCGGACAGGTTCGGCGTGTAGTTCGCGGTGATCGCGGGCGCGATCGTGCGCAACACCAGCGGTTCGGCGAAGATCTGGAAGCCGCCGATCGCGGTGAAGACGCCGACCAGCACGATCGCCGGACGGACCAGCGGCAGCTTGACCCGCATCGCGATCTGGCGCTCGGACGCGCCGTCCACGCGCGCCGCCTCGATCACGTCGGCGGGGATTGCCAGGAGGGCCGCGTAGATGATCAGCATGTTGTAGCCGGCGAACTCCCACGTCACAACGTTGACGATCGACCACAGGACGGTGGACGAATCCAGGAAGTTCACGTGGACGCCGGCATGACCCAGCGCCGCGACGACCGGGCTGATGCCCGGCGTGTACAGGTAGGCCCAGACGAGCGAGCCGATGACGCCGGGCACGCCGTAGGGGAGGAAGTACACCGTCCGGAAGAACGAGCGGAGCCGACCGCGGGTTGCGTCGAGCAGCAATGCCATCAGGACTGGTAGCGCGATCAGGGCGGGGATGAATCCGAGCAGGATCAGGACGACCCGTCCCAGGCTGTCGCGGTAGCCCGGGTCCTGCAGCGCGTCGACGTAGTTGGCGAACCACGCGAAGTGCGTGGTCGGGGGCGCCAGCCCGAGCCCGCTGGATCTGGTGCGGAAGAGGCTGAATTGGATCGCGTGGCCGACCGGCACCAGGTAGGTCGCCGCGAACAACACCGCAAACGGCGCGACGAACGCGGCGCCCACCCAACCGGTGCGGCCCCGGCGCCGCATCAAGACGACTTGGCTGACAGGCCCTTGGCCTTGAGCTGCGACACCGTGTCACCCGCGGTGGCCGCGAGTGCCTGCTTCAACGTCGTCTTCCGGGACAGAACGTCGTTGAGGTGCCCGGAGAGCGTGCTGAACGTCTGGTCCGCCACCGGCGTCCACTTCCAGTTCTTGTCCACCAGCGCATCCATGTTCTTGAAGACCGCGTTGATATTCTCGCCGCCGTAGTAGGGATCCGGGGAGGTCAGCGCGCTCACCTTGCTCAGTCCGGTAGCGGCAGGCCAGCCGTCGCCGACCGAGACCCAGATGTTGATCGCGGCGGGGTCGGTCGTCAGCCAGTGCGCGAACACCAATGCTGCGGCGGGGTTCTTCGCGCCCTTGAGGACGGCGAGCGAGGACCCGCCGTAGTTTGCGCTGGCCTGCGTGCCCGGCTTCCACTCGGGCAGCGGGGCCACGCGCCACTTGCCCTTGAGCGCCGGAGCGTTCGACTTGATCAGCGCGCTCATCCACTGCGGTGCTGGCAGCGCGACGATGTTGCCGTTCTGGATCGCCTTGAACCAGCCGGTCGAGTAAGTGGGCGCACTGGTCACCTGCTTGGCGTCGATCATCTTCTGCCAGTAGTCGGCCACTTGGGAGGTCGTCGGGTCGCTCATGCCGATCGTCCAGCTGTTGCCCGACGTGCCGTACCAGCGCGCGCCGGCCTGCCAGGGGTAGGCCATCCACCACTGCGCGTAGAAGTTGTCGGCCGAGAAGAACGTCATGTACGCGTTGGGGTTGGCGCTGTGCACCTTCTTCGCGTCGGCTGCGAATTCGGCCCAGGTTTTCGGCGGACCGGAGATGCCGTACTTGTGCAGCAGGTCGGCGCGGTAATACAGGCCGAGCGCGCCGGATGCCCACGGGATGGCGTAGGTCTGCCCGGCGAAGTTGCCCTGCTTCCAGGTCCAGTCGATGTACTGGCGCTGGTATGAGTCGGCGCCCAGCTTGCTCAGGTTCTCCAGTTCCGCCTGCTGCTGGAACGCCGGCAGCGCGGTGAATTCGACGTGGGCGAGATCCGGCGGATTGCCGGCCTTCACCGCCGCGTGCATCTTCAGATAGGCGGGGTCTCCGGCCGGCGGTACGCCGAGCTTGACGTGGATGGCCGACTGCGACCTGTTGAACAGGGCGACGACTTGCGGCATCCCCGGTGCCCAACTCCAGAAGACGACCGAGCCGTGCGCCTTCGCCGGCGCTGCGCTCGACGAACCACCCCCGCCGCTGCCGGAGGAGCCGCACGCACTGAGCAGGACGAGCGGCACCACCCCCAGCGCGAGCAGCGACCGCCAAGAGCCCGCCCGCGACCTCGTCCACATCCGAGCGCCGATCTCGCGATTTCGCATGCCCCGCTCCTGTTCGCACCTCACCGGGGGTGGAACCGTCCCACCCAGCCAACAGGTTGGCAGCTTGGCTGCTAAGATGCAAGGCTTCTATAGTGCGTGTGTGAGCGAAGCTTGCGAGCGAACCAACGCCACCCAGCTCTGCCGGCCGAACGAGGGCAGCGAGGCGCGGACGTGACCATTGCTCGACCGACGCTCGTGTCGCAGGTTGCCGACGCGATCGACGAGCTGATCGTGGACGAAGGGCTGCGCCCGGGTGCGCTGCTGCCCGCTGTCAGCGAGCTGGCCGCGCGCTTCGGTGTGAACCGGCTCGTGGTGCGCGAGGCCATGCGTGCCGTCGAGGCACGCGGGCTCATCGTCGCCAGGCAGGGCAAGCGGGCGATGGTGGTCGCGCTGCACGCCGCGCCGCTGATGGACTTCTTTGCCCTGGCCGTGCGGCGCGATCCGGACACCGTCCTGGAGCTGCTGGAGGTGCGTCGCGCGATCGAGGTGCACATCGCCTCGCTCGCGGCCACCCGGATCGAGCACGTCGATCCGGCCCTGCTGGCCGACATGGAGCAGTCCGTCGCGACGATGCGCTCCGCCGAAGCCGGCAGCGTCGAGTTCGTCGAGGCGGACGTGCACTTCCACGAAGTCCTGGCTCACGCTGCCGACAACCGGCTGCTGCGATTTCTGGTCGAAGGCCTCGGCGAGGCGTTGCGG
>JALZAI010000331.1 GCA_030948475.1 Actinomycetota bacterium | reverse complement strand
CCCCCCGCGTGCATGCTCGCCGGACGGATTGGCGAGGTAGGCCTCGATGTCGTCGCTGTCATGGCCAGAGATGTGGACTGTGCGTGCCGTCATCGATTCATCCATACCGTTATCTTGGCGCGGGCGCCGTTGGCGTTGTCCCGGGCCCGCACCGACACCTCGCGACGCCGGGCGTTCAGGTCCTCGTGCCGCATTCCTAATACCTCGCCGATCCGCATCCCCGAGTCGCGCAGCCGACTACGTGTTCGTCAATCTGTGGTCCGGCGTCGCGGGCACGCCGTTGACCTATTCGAGCGTCCACGACCTGGTGCGACGCTTGCGGAAGGCGACGGGTGTGACGTTCGGGCCGCACTCGCTGCGGCATACCTACGCCACCACTCTGCTGCGCAACGGCACCCGGGTGGAGGTGGTGTCCAAGCTGCTCGGTCATGCCTCGATCGCGACAACGGTCGACACCTACGGACACCTGTCCCCGGAGGACACCCGCCGCGCGCTCGTGGCCGCCGGCGTCCTGCACGACCCCGATCCGAAGCCCGACCCAGAGATCGACACCGAGTCTGAGCAGGAACCGACGTGGTGAGGCTGCGAGCGGTCGCTCGCCATGCCCCCGAGCGTGATGCGCCGATCACCCGGCCACGCAGCGACACGGACCTGCATGAGCTGATCGTCGGCGCGCTGCGCGCGGAGTTCGACCTGGATGTCATTGTTCCGGCCGTCGGCGCACCGATCATCGGCACCGCCCCGTGTCAGGTGCCGGACTGTGTCCGCAGCACCTACATGAACTCGTTCTGCCGCCCGCACAACACCCGCTGGGTCCGCGCCGGCAGGCCGTCTCGCGATGAGTGGGCACGCGAGACCGCCTCGACATCGCTGGGGCACCGGCCGATGACGGGCTGCGACGTTCCAGGGTGTCGCCGCGGCTCGGCCGAGGGACATCTGTGTGGTCGGCACGCGATCGCTTACCGCCGCGCTGGCAAGCCCGTCGACCGGGAGGCGTGGCTGGCGCTGCCTCATGCGCTGCCGGACGCCACGGTCGCCGATTGCGCGCTTCCCGGCTGCGGGTTACAGGCTGAGCACAACTCACGACCGTTGTGTCGCGCTCACACGCTGCGTTGGTATGGCGCGGGTCGACCGTCGATCGAGACGTTCCAGGTCGACGTCCTCGTCGCCGCGCACGAGTGTTTCGACCTGCGCGAGCTGACTCCGACGATGCGTCGCGAGATCCAGTACGGGCTGCAGTGCCGCGTCGACCAGGGCCGGATCAAGACCGTCCCGCTGCGGATGCGGCCGCTGATCATCTTTCTCGGCCGGAGCGGCGCGCGGTCGTTGCGCGAGCACAGCCCGGCCCGCTGGGAGCAGCCACCGTCCTGCTTAATCTCGACGTCCCCCAGCACGTGGTGAAGAAGCTGCTCGATCACGACTCGGACACCATGACCGCCCACTACGCCAGACTCACCCAGCAGACCGTCCGTCGGCACTGGGAAGCCGCCCGCAAAGTCGGCATCACCGGCGAGCTCACGGTCGAGACAGCCGGCCCGCTCGCGGACGCGGTCTGGCTGAAGAACAGCCTCTCGCGGGCGAAAATGGCGCTGCCCAACGGCGACTGCACCCCTGCCGCTGCAGCAGACCTGCGAATACGCCAACGCCTGCCTGACCTGCCCGATGTTCCACACCACCGCCGAGTTCCTTCCCCAGCACCGCCAACAGCTCACCGAGACCCGCGCGCTGCTCGAGCACGCCGAACAGCACGACCAACAACGTGTCCTGCAGATGAACCGCACCGTCGAGGCGAACCTGCTCACGATCATCGCCAGCCTTGAGCAGTCGACCCACGGCTCGTCCGGCTGCTGCAGCGCCGGCGGCAAGCCGAGCGGCTGCGGCTGCCGAGGCCAGGAAGGACACTCGGATGCGAGCTGACAACTCCCAGTTCATCGTTGACGCCGCGAGGCGGCGACGTGAGGACGCGCTGGCCCGCGCCAACGAAGCGGTCGCGGCAGCGCTGCGCGCAGGGGAACCGATCACGATCAGCGCTCTCGCGTCGCGGGCGAGGGTTTCCAGATCGTGGCTCTACGCCGAGCCGACTCTTCGAAAATCACTGGCGAAGCTCGCCGCCAACGCCCCTACCCCTCGGCAGAACAAGCGCGCTCTCACCTCGACGCCGCACCCGGCCTCGGATGCGTCCTTGCGCGCCCGCCTGGACGCAGCGCTCGGCCGTGCCCGCCGACTCGAGACCGAGAACAGGCAACTGCGCGATCAACTCGCCCATGCACTCGGACAGCTGCGGCACGACCGCGTCGTCGGCGCACATCAACGGCCAGTCCAGCAATGACGCCTGCTCATCGGGCCCGCGTCAAGCCCGGCGGGCACGACCCGCGCGCCCGACTACAGCTTCGGCCACGCTCTCCAACATCGAAGTCGGCTACGGCCCGCGCGGATAGTCGTCCTCATCCTCACCGGGCACGGGTGTCTGCTGCTCCAGCCGGTCCGCTTCGTCGACCAGGCCTTCAGGAGAATGGAAGATCTCTGACGCGGACTCGGCGTCGATCAGCGACTGCGCGTCGAGCGGGGTTTGTTGGTTGAGGAGGTCCGCTTCCGGGATCTGGTCGCTGGGATCGATGCGGTCTTCAGCCACTGCTGGTCCTCCTGCTCCGCGCGTAGTTGGGTGTTCTGGGCCTCGAGGTCGAGGACCATGCCGATGCCGGCCAGGTTCAATCCAGCCTCCAACAGGTCGCCGATGCGGCGCAGCCGATCGAGATCGTTGGCGCTATAGCGGCGCGTCCCGCCCTCGGTGCGCTCGGGCTCCAGCAATCCGCGGGCTTCATACGAACGAAGGTTCTGCACCCCGGTGCCGACCAGCTCGGCGGCGACCGAGATGCCATACACGCCCCGGTCGCCGTTAGGTCCAGGCAGTCCCATCAACCACACCCTTGCTCTGCAAAAATTCTTCGGAATCGACTCTTGCACCAGCATCCCACGGGTGCTACAACAAAGCTATAGCGCACACCATAGATCGCAACAGCGATCGATGGCCACAAAGAGCATCAGGAGACGACATGATGGAGGTGGAAACGATGCTGATGCGCACCGACCCATTCCGTGAACTGGACCGGCTCACCCAACAGGCCTTCGGCACCAATGGCACCCTCGCCCGCCCATCGGTCATGCCGATGGACGCCTGGCGCGAGGGCGACACTTTCCACGTCGAGTTCGACCTGCCCGGCGTCAACCCGGACTCGATCGACCTCGACGTCGAACGCAACGTGGTCACCGTCAAGGCCGAACGGCCGCCGCGGGCCAGCGACGCGGAGCTCATCGCAGCTGAGCGTCCGCGTGGGGTGTTCAGCCGGCAGCTGATCCTCGGCGACAACCTGGACACCGAACACATCGCCGCCAGCTACGACGGCGGCGTGCTCACCCTCAACATCCCGGTCGCAGAGAAGGCCAAGCCCCGCAAGATCT
>JALZAI010000317.1 GCA_030948475.1 Actinomycetota bacterium | reverse complement strand
CGCGTCCCACCCTGGTGTTACGACCTCCCTATCGGCCAGTGCACCCGGTTACGTGAACGCTGCCTTCCGATCGGACTTTCCCGACCCGGCGGTGCTAGCTGTAGGCGACATCTTCCACGCCTACGGCACACAGGGCGCCGACAAGAACATTCAGACCCTAACCCCTCCTGATCTCATGCACTGGACGGCGGGTGTGGACGCGCTGCCCGAGGTCGGCTCGTGGGCGGCCGCGGGCAGCACCTGGGCTCCCGAGGTCATATCGTTGCGCGCCCGCTACGTCATGTACTACGTCGGGCACGACGACAGGTCCGGCGTGCAGTGCATCGGTGGTGCCCTGTCGAGCGATCCGGCGGGCCCATTTCGTGACCGGTCCGCGAGGCCGCTCGTCTGCCAGGCCCTTCTCGGCTCGATCGATCCGAACCCGATCGCCGCAGCCGGCGTGGCAAACAATGAAGGTGCCTTCGTACCGGTTGTCGGTCGGGAGCTGTCGTTCGCTGGACGCGATCGACGATGTGCCGTCGACGTCGGGCCCGCGCACGAAGACGCCGCCGAAAAGCCTCCACTCTGCGGAGTTTCCGGCGCCAGTTGGCCGCCCAACAGTGGAGCGGGTGCAGGCCGACACACCGCCGGCTCACTGCTCCGGCTCCATCCTCGCCACGTCTTCGAACACCTCGAGCAGGAGCGCGACGCACGGTCGCGACGCACGGTCGCACCGAAGCGCGCGTTTGGACGACACTGCGGACCGGATTGCCGAAGCGTACCTAGCCGGTCCGTCACGTTTCGCGCGACAATTCTTCGCTCCGGCACAACGAGTTCGCTTGCGCGTTCCATTCGGTCGATCAGTAGGTGCGAATGATTCCGGTATTGGCCCGCACCGCCTCGAGAATTGCCGCAGCGCCGGTGTGGACACTGCACGCTTCACAAATAGCAGGCCGGACCCGACCAATCGCCGTCGCTCCTTGACACATTGTCGGGCTCGTCCGAGTCTCGTGGTTCTGCGGCTGAACGGCCTTCTCGACCAGCCAGCTATCCTCCGTTCGCTGTCGGCTACGTCGCTGAGAACATCGGTTCGACGCGGCAATTCGCGCGATTCGCCCTATTGCGGGCAGGTCGCGAAAAGGCGCGCCGAGAAGTGGGGTTGCACCGCCTTCCCGGACGGCCATAATTGGAGGCGAGATAGTGTCGAGAGCGCCCTCGCGGGGGAGGCGCCTCGGCACTATCTTGCTTTTCCCGGCGTCCGGGGCAATATGGCCTATATGGGTGTCGGGTTACGCAACTGGGCCGGCAACGTGGAGTACGCAGCTTCGGCGTTGCACGAGCCGATCGGCGTAGATCACTTGCAGGAGTTGGTCGCCGGGTCATCGCGGGTCCGCGCGGTCGGCTCGGGCCACTCGTTCAACCGCATCGCCGACACGACCGGTGAACTCGTCTCGGTCCGCCGACTCGAGCTGCCGATCGAGCTCGATCCGGACGCCAGGACCGCGACGGTGCCCGGCGGGGCCCGCTACGCCGAAGTGACCGATGCCCTCGACGCGCAGGGTTGGGCGCTGCACAACCTCGGTTCGCTGCCGCACATCTCGGTCGCGGGCGCCTGCGCAACTGGCACGCACGGCTCCGGAAACACCAATCAAAACCTGGCCGCTGCTGTCGAGGCAATCGAGTTCGTCCGCGCCGACGGCGAGCTGGTGCGCCTGTCGCAGGACGACGGCGTGTTCGCGGGTGCCGTCCTCGCCCTCGGCGCCCTAGGGGTCGTCACCCGGCTGACGCTGCGGATCGAGCCCGCGTACCCGATGCGGCAGGACGTGTACCTGCACATGCCGCTCGCGGCCGCTGCCGAGCACGTCCTCGAGATCCTCGGCGCCGCCTACAGCGTGAGCGTGTTCAGCGACTGGCACCGTCCCGACGTCCTCGACACGATCTGGCTCAAGCGCCGGGCGGGGCCCTCGGTCGCGGCCCCGCAACGAGAGTGGCTCGGAGCGCGCCTGGCAACCACGCCGCAGCACCCGATTCCCGGGCTGGACGCATCGACGACCTCGCCTCAGCTCGGACAGGTCGGACCCTGGCACGAGCGGCTGCCCCATTTCCATCGAGACTTCACGCCGAGCAGCGGAGCCGAGCTGCAGTCGGAGTACTTCTTGCCGCGCGCAGTTGCGCCGCAGGTGCTGCACGCGTTGCGGGCCATCGCGGACCGGCTCGACGGAGCGCTACTGGTGTTCGAGCTGCGCACCGTTGCCGCCGACGACCTGTGGCTGAGTCCCTGCTACGGCCGGGATACCGTCGCCGCGCACTTCACCTGGGTGGACGACGTGGTTGCCACGCGTCCGGCGCTTACCGCGGTCGAGGCCGCGCTGGACCCGCTGGACGCGCGTCCGCACTGGGCGAAGGTGTTTCTCGGCCCTGATGCCCCACGATTCGCCGCGATGTACCCGCGGCTGGCGCAGTTTCGAGCCCTCGCCGCTGAATACGATCCGAACCGGTGCTTCGGCAACGAGTTCCTCGAGCGCTATGTCTATTGATCGCTGTAATGCGGTGCGGAGCTAGGGCGAGCGCCGTCCGCGTGGCTTGCCGCGGCCTGGTCTGCTCCCGCGGCCGAGCCCATACCGCCCCCACGTCCGGTCCCGGGATTGCTTCTTGGCCGCGCGGATCCGGGCACGGAACTCCGGGCCACTGCCGATCTTGTGGCCGTTCTTGCGGTCGTACTGGTCGACCAGGTACGCCCCAAGAACGGCAGCGATCACGATCAGCAGCACGACGAGCAGGAACATCGGTCCAGTGTCACCAATAGTCGGCGCAGTCTCAACCGGCTCCCTAGAAGTTGATCACCTCGAAGCCGACCGCCAGCGGAACTCCGAGCAGGGTGCCCGTCTGCCGCGCAAACGCCTCGAGGAACTCGCGCGGGTCGGACATGGGATGAACACCGAGCCCGCGCAAGTACTCCGCATGCGCCTCCAGCGAGGCGACGCCCGCATCGAAGTGGTCACTGACGTCGACGGCGTGGCTGGGCTGCGGACTGCTGACCAGAACCTGCTTGAACGGCCAGGGTGGCAGGCCCTCGTCGAGCAGTTCGCGGAACACCCAGCGGTTGCCGGCGTCGCGAACCCCGTCGACCACCGCTCGGCCGAATGCGATGTGGTCGGCCTGATTCAGCATGCCCGGTGCCCACGTCTCGCGGTAAAAGCCGGTGATCACGACGTCGGGACGATGGCGGCGCACCGCCCGAGCGATATCGCGGCGCAGCGGCAGGCCGTACTCGAGCATGCCGTCGGGATAGCCGAGAAACTCGACCACGTCGACGCCGACGATTCCGGCGGAAGCGCGCTGCTCCTCCTCGCGCACCGGGCCGGCCTGCTCGGGCTCCAAGCCGTCGATGCCAGCCTCGCCGCTCGTCGCCAGGCAGTAGGCGACCCGCTTTCCCTGCGAGGTCCATCGCGCGATCGCGGCGGCCGTGCCGTACTCGAGGTCGTCGGGATGCGCCACGAGCGCGAGCGCTGTGGACCACGTTTCGTCAGCGGGCTCCAGGGTTTCCGGCATTGCCCGACCGTACTCACCTACGCTCGGGCGATGGCAGACGAGCGGCTCGACATCACCGCACTGATCATGGACGACCATGAGTGGCTGCGACGCCAATTCGCGAGGCTGGACGACGCCGCGTCCGACGACGAGCTCGCCGTGATTTGGGACCCGCTCGCGATCCGGCTCGACACGCACGCGCAGGCCGAGGAGACGATCTTCTACCCCGCGCTGCTCAAGCGCGGCGACGACGCCGAGGACGAGACCGACGACGCGATTCGCGACCACAACAAGATCCGCGACGCCGTCGCCGAAGCGGGACGACACGCGGTCGGGACCGACGCCTGGTTCCAGGCGGTAGGGCATGCGCGCGCCGAGAATAGCGAGCACCTCGCCGAAGAGGAGGACGAGGGACTGCCCGACTTCCGCAAGAACGCGAGCTGGGAAATGCGCAGCCGCCTCGGCGAGCTGTGGGTGCAGTTCTACGCCACGCACCCGCAGGGCAAGGGCATCGACCCGATTGACCGCGATCCTGAGCAATACCTCGACGAGCACAGCTGAGCACCCGGGAACCCTCTTGGTGATCATTTCGGGTAGACGTTCCACGGTGGCCCCAAAACGTCATGGGGATGGGGCTGGCGTCTCGGTCGATGTCAGCTCGGCGAGAGGCGGGCGGCAAGCACGCGCAGCGCCTGGCCGCGGTGGCTGATCGAGTCCTTCTCCTCGGTGCCGAGCTCAGCGCTGGTGCGGTTGTGCCCGTCCGGCACGAAGATCGGGTCGTAGCCGAACCCGTTGGTACCGCGCGATTCGCGGATCAGCCGACCGGGCATCCGTCCGTGCACCACGATTTCCCGGTCCGACGCGACGTAGGCGACCGAGCACTCGAAGGCCGCACCCAACCGCTCGTCAGGGGTGTCCGCCAGCTGTCCGAGGACGAGGCGCAGGTTCGCCTCGTCGTCGCCGTGCCGCCCGGACCAGCGTGCCGACAGCACGCCGGGCATGCCGTTGAGCGCCTCGACCATCAGGCCGGAGTCGTCGGCCACCGTGGACAGTCCGGTCTGCGCGAGACCGGCACGCGCCTTCAGCAAGGCGTTTTCCTCGAACGTCGCGCCGGTCTCGGGCACTTCGTCGTAGAACGGCACGTCGTCGAGTCCGACCACTGCCAACCCGGGGACCGCGGTCTCGAGGATGCGACGCAGCTCGACAAGCTTGCTCGCATTGCGAGACGCAAGCAGCACGCGCGTCAGGATTTGAGTGCCTTCTGCTGCTTGCGGGCCAGCTCGGAGCATCCGGCAAGCGCGAGGTCGAGAAGCGCGTCCAGCTCGGCCCGGCTGAATGGCGCACCCTCTGCCGTACCCTGCACCTCGACGAAGGCACCGTCTCCGGTGACCACGACGTTCATGTCGGTCCCGGCCCGCACGTCCTCCTCGTAGCGGAGGTCCAAGAGCGAGTGCCCATCGACAACGCCGACCGATACCGCCGAGATCGAGTTGACCAGCGGTTCCGGACCTGCCAACGCGCCCTTCTTGTCCAGCCAGGCGACCGCATCGGCAAGCGCGACGTAGGCGCCGGTGATCGCAGCGGTACGCGTGCCACCGTCAGCCTGCAATACGTCGCAGTCGATCGAGATCGAGTTCTCGCCGAGCGCGGACAGATCGATGGCTGCGCGTAGCGAGCGTCCGACGAGTCGCGAGATCTCGTGGGTGCGCCCGCCGATACGGCCCTTCACCGACTCGCGGTCGTTGCGAGTGAGCGTGGCGCGCGGCAGCATCGAGTACTCCGCGGTCACCCAGCCGAGGCCGCTGCCCCGGCGCCAGCGCGGCACGCCTTGCACCACGGACGCGGCGCAGAGCACCACGGTGTCGCCGAACGCGATCAGCGCGGAACCCTCGGCGTACTTCTGCCAGTCCCGGGTGATGGTGACCTCGCGCAACTGGTCGGCCGAGCGGCCGTCGAGACGTGACATGACTTCGAGCCTAGGCGGTGGCCGCGACCGCTGGCCGGCGTGGATAGCGATATCGTGCGCCTCTGGAGCGCAACGCCCGCCCAGGTTCGGGAGACCCGATGACTGAGGTTATTGACCGGCTGCTGGCGGCCATGAACGAGCATGACCTCGACGGTGTGGCCGGCCTGATTCACGACGACTACCGCAGCGAGCAACCAGCCCACCCGGGCCGGACCTTCGTCGGGCGATCCCAGATGCGGGCCAACTGGCAGGCCATGTTCGCCGGGATCCCCGACTTTTGCGCCGAGCTGCGTCGCTCAGCTCAGGACGACGACACGACGTGGAGCGAGTGGTCCTGGTCGGGGACCCGCAGCGATGGGCAACCCTTCGAGGCGCGTGGCGTGGCGCTGTTCCAAATCGAGAATGACCAGATCATCGCGGGCCGGCTGTACATGGAGGAGGTCGAGCGTGAGGCGCTCGGAATAGAACAGGCCGTGCAGGGGCTGTCCGGTCGAACGCCTCCACGAATCCGGCAGTAAGCGCCCGGCCGACCGCTCCGGGCTCCGGTCATGGACCCGTTACCGGAATTGCGCGACACCGGGCACGATCTAGCCATGCGCAGTGACACGATCAGGGTCCGGACGGGTGGACGCGCCACCGTCCACGATCTCAGCGCCGAGTGCGCGTCGTTCGTGCACCGACAGGGGGACGGGCTG
>JALZAI010000311.1 GCA_030948475.1 Actinomycetota bacterium | reverse complement strand
CGGCCGCGCGTCGCACCAGGCGCGCACGCGTGTCCGGGGGCGTGCGCGCTGACCAGGCAGTCCGCGAAGCGCCGCGCTGGCCGGGGCGATGGCCCCTGGACTGCTACGCCATCGACCCGCGCGTCGTTCTGAGGAGAACCGATGACAGCCACCCGCGACCTCGAGACGTCCGGAGATGGCCCAGAACCGCCGTCCGGGCGGCAGTTCCCGATCACGCACGGCGACCAGCGGGCCACCGTCGTTGAGGTCGGTGGCGGGCTGCGGCAATACGGCATCGCAGGACGGGAGGTGCTTGACGGCTACCCCGCCGAGAACCGCTGCACCGGCGCTCGCGGGCTGCCCCTCATCCCCTGGCCCACCCGGATACGCGACGGCGCATACACCTTCGGCGGTCACGACCACCAACTGCCGCTGACCGAACCGGACAAACGCAATGCCATCCACGGCCTGCTGCGATGGTGCAACTGGACCTGCCGGCAGCAGAGCGCGGATCAGGTGGTAATGGGCACCGTGCTGCACCCGATGATGGGCTACCCGTTCACCCTGGACGTCAGCGTCGACTACCGCCTCAGTGACACCGGCCTGACCGTCCGCACGACCGCCACGAACCTCGGAGACCGCCCCTGCCCCTACGGCGCCGGACAACACCCCTACCTCACAGTCGGCACCCCCATCATCGATCCCTGCCACCTGGAACTGAGCGCAGGGTGGTGGCTGCCTACCGACGAACGGGGCCTGCCGACCGGCGCAGCCGAGGTCGCCGGCTCCGCGCTCGACTTCCGGGCTGGGCGAGTGATCGCCGGGCAGGACATCGACTCCACGTTCACCGACCTCACGCGTGACGACGACGGAATGGCGTGGGTCCGGCTCACCGGACCTGACGGATGGCAGGCGGCCGTGTGGGCCGATGACCGTTACCCCTTCCTGGAGCTCTACACCTCCCACACCCAACCCGATCCGCACTGGCGCACCGGCCTCGGGGTCGAACCGATGACCTGCGCGCCGAATGCTTTTCGCACCGGTGACGGCCTGATCAGACTCGCGCCAGGCGAATCGGACGTCGCCACATGGGGCGCGCACGCTGGTCAGGCCGCGCAGTGAATCATCCAACCCCAGCGGCTATGCCCTCCGCTGCCGCGTGCCCGCGGCCCGGGTTCGTCTGAACGCCACCGTGCACAGATGTCGCGCCTACGGGCGCGTCACCGCGATTCGATGAAGGAGCTGTCTTGTGTTCACCACCTCGAACAAGGCCCTGTTCTACTGGCTGATCCTGATCGCCGTCATCACACTCATCGTGCTGGCCGTATGGTTCACCATCCGACGAAGGCGCCAGCGTTGATCATCCGGACTGCCGTGGTGGCCAAACCCAGCATCCGGTAGAGGCCCGCTCGAGAGACGGACGCCAGGATGAAGCCCTCGGCCGGGGCCATTCGCTCTCGTCCCAGACCCAGTGACCCTCGCGCCAGATTGCCGTCGGCGCCGAATCCTTGTGCAGAGTGACCCATTCTCGGTAGCGCTCGGTCGGCGATGCTCACGCAGGATCGTCGCGCGGGTCCGGAGTGACAGCCGGTTTGCCTGCGCCAAACACGACCTCGGGGAACCCGACGATGTCGTACGTGGCTGAGGCGATGCCGATGCCGGCGGCGTCCAGGCCGGTGAGGATGTCGCGGCTCATCCGGTCTTTGATGTCGCGCACGCCGCGGGGCGGGACGAGGAAGCGGACGGACAGTTCGAGCCAGTTGTCAGTGATGCGCCAGTAGACCGAGGGTTCGAGGGAGGCGTCGGACAGCGCGTAGCGCGCCTGCATGGACTGAAACGCACGATCAGCGGTGGGGTCGTGAACGATAGCGTGGCTGCGGGCGGCGGCGAGCAGGATCTGTTCGGCGCGGTCGCGGTCGTCGGTGTAGGCGATGGGGAAGACGATTTCTTCCCAGAGGTAGGGGAACTCGCGGGAGTAGTTGTAGACGGGATCGCTGAAGATGACGCTGTTCGTCACCGTAACCAGCCGTCCGGTGTATTGGCGGGAGTTGACCCAGACCGCAGGGTCCGCAGTGGCGACCGAGGGTGGTTGGCCCATCTCCATGATCGTGGTCTTGAGGAAGCCGAGCCTGACGACGTCGCCGCGGACTCCGCCGAGGGTGATGCGGTCGCCGACACCGAACGTGTCACCGCGCAGGATGACGAAGTAGGCTGCGAAGGCGGTGATGACCTGCTGCAGCGCGAACGCGAGCCCGGCGCTGATCAGTCCGAGGCCGGTGGTGGTGCTGATCCCCACCAGGGTGACGCCGAAGATCTTCACCGCATCGGCGGCGAGAGTCACCGTCACGGGGCACCCCTGTCGCGGCCGTGTCGCTGGGACAGTGCGTCGGTGACGCGTGCGCGGGCATGGCGGAGTTGCTCGGTTTCGGTGGCGTCGAAGTCGCACCCCTCGACCGTGGCGTCAAGCCGGTTGAGTTGGGCCTTGATCACCGGTTGATCCGCCGTGGGCGTGTGCCAGGCGAGTTCCTCTAACAGCCGGAAAAGGCGCGCCATGACTTGCGGATCGGCCTTACCGTAGCGGCGGGGTTGGGTGATCGCGACGTCGACCAGGTCGGCCAGCTCAGGTCGAGCCAACAGAACCCGGACCTGGCCCTCATCGTCGCGCAGGCGGACGGGGCCGAGCTGGCGGCCGGCGAGTTCGCAGAGCACAGCGGAGATGTGGCCGAGGGCGTGGACCGCGGTGGTCGGGTCGTTGATCCCTGGCGACAGCGCCTTGTTGACGACGTCGGTGAGTTGGCGCAGTCCGTACCCGACGTCCTGGGCCGCGGTCCGCTCGAATCCGATGTGCATCCCATGGCCGATGCGCTGATGAAGCTGCTCAAGATCTTGCGGGCTCAGTGCCCCGGTCGGCGACCAGAGCGACCCGATCGGCGTGCCCGCGACGAGCGAGGCACCGGGGTGAGCGTCGATCACGAACAGCACATCGTGCGCCATGGAGCAGTCGATCAACGCGTTCTCGTCCACCCGGACCAGAAACCCGGAGGACTTCGCGAACAAGATGCTGGCGTAGGGCGGCGGCGTCAGCGCAGGACCAGCGTCGGCATGCTCCTCGTCGCGGGGTGCGAGTACCGCCTCGATGGTGGCGGACATGTCGGTGTGGACGTCTCGCAGCATCGTCTCGACACGGATCTGACGGGCGAGGTGAGCGAGGAACACCACGAGCCCGATGACGCTGGCGACCGCGAGCACGAACGACACGGTCACCGAGATCTCGGGCACGAACACCGCTTGTGCGTCGCCGGAGCTACGGACACTGCGCAGCACGGTCAGGGAGAAGGTGAAGGTCGCCAGGAACAATCCGAGTGTGGCCTGCACGAAGACGTCGCTAGTAAACGTGCGCAACAGGCGAGGCGAGAACTGGCTGCTGGCTAACTGGAGGGTCACCACCGTGAGGGAAAACGTCAGCGACGTAACGGTGATCAGCGAGCTGGACACCGCGTCCAGCACTGTGCGGGCGGCACCGGGATCGCCGGAGAACAGCAACGAGCGCAGCCAGGACGGCAGCGAAGCATCGACCGACCGGTCGACACGCGGGAGCACCATCCCGAGGATCAGCGCCACCGTCGCGCCGAGGACAGGCAGCGGCCACAGCTGGGTGCGAACGGTGTCGCGGACCGCGTTGAGCAGCCCGCCCTTCATCTGAGATCCAGGTCAGGCCGGTGCGGCATCGATCACGACCGCGTAGCGCGGCCGAGGGACGCGGCGCCCACGATTCCGGCGTCGTCGCCCAATTGCGATACGACAAATGTCAGATCCGGCGACGGGCGGAGCATCCATGGCGACGCACTTGCCGCTATCCGATCCGCGAGGTCTTGGCCCAGCTTCTCGGCCAGGCCCCCGCCGACTACCACCGTGTCGATGTCCAGCAGGTTGACCACCGATCCGACCGCGATGCCGGTCGTCTCGATGGCGGTGTCGAACAGTTTGGTGGCGAGCGCGTCGTCGGCGTCGAGGGCCTTGGCCCACACCTTCGAGGTGAGTTTGTCTTTTCCCTGTTCATCACGGATGTCGAATAGCGACGTTTCCCAACCCGCCTCGACCATCGAGGAGGCCACGCCACGCATCGACCGTCGGCCGGCGTAGGCCTGGACGCAGCCTCGACGGCCACATGTACACAGGGCTCCGCCGGCCTGGACGATGACATGGCCGATCTCTCCGGCAGCGCCACGTGCGCCGTTGAACGGCCGGCCGTCCAGGATCATTGCTCCGCCGACGCCGGTGCCCATCCAGATGCCGAGCACGTTGCGGGCGCCGCGCACCGCGCCGGCGAGCCATTCACCGAGCAGTCCCACGTTCGCGTCATTGCCCAGCGCCACCGGCACACCGAGGCGGTCGGTGAGATCGGTAGCGATGTCGACCTGGTCGTGCCAGTTTGCAAGGTTCGGCACGGTGAGTATGCGCCCCTCATGCACAACTCCCGGTATGCCGATACCGGCTGCGATGGGGTTGCCTCCGACTGCGTCGACCAGCTCGGCGATGGTCGCGAGCACGTCGTCCGGTCCACCGGCCGGCGTCAGTGACTTTTCTCGACCGTGGACCTTGTGCTGGTCGTCGACCAAACCGACCTCGATATTGGTGCCGCCGACGTCGACTCCGACAACGAGCAGACCCGACTCAGGCACCCGCGGCCCCGCGAAGCGACCGAGACCCCATTGGGAATCGACCTGTCCAGGAACTCAAGACACAAAACACCCAGGACCCTCCGTCATACGTAGGCCAGTCGGCGGACCGAACGCCCGCCGGAACATCACCGTAACGGCTCTCGCACCGAAGCGGGCAGATCGGCATGGCACTCTCGCCGGTAGGTGGACCTGATCTCGCGTGGTGTTATCAGTTGCCGGTGCTGATCACGACGCTCGATCCGTCGGCGTGCACGGTGATGCCGTCGCGTCCGGTGTCGATGCGGGTGAGGTGTTGCCCGAACGGCAACGCCTGCAGCGAGATGTGCAAGGTGAATCGCTGCCCGAGCAGGGCTCGGCTGAGGCTGTCCAGTCCCGCGTTTCCGGTTTCGAACTGAGTCGGGGTGATGTCGATGGCATCGTTCGCGGCCGAGACTTTCACATCTGCCGAGGCCGACACGGATCGACCTAGTACCTGGACCGTTCCGGTCAGGCGCAGCTGTCGGCCTTGTCCCGACGCGAGGGTCAGTCGATCGCCGACGGCCGTCAGATAGCTGTTCAGATCGGGGTAGCGCAGCGTGACCGACTCGTGGGAGTCGTCGATCACGATCCGCCGCGCGTTGTCCAGCAGAACGTCGTGATACGCCAGGTATACCCCATGCAGGTCGGCGTGAACGTCGGCGATGCGCAACGGGCCGGAGTTCAGCGGCCGGACATCGATCTCGACGTCGTCGTAGCGGCCGCCGACGACCTGGGTGAGAAATAGCCGCCCGTGTAGGTGCACGGTCGGCCGGTGCGTTGCCCCGACCGCTTGCTGGACGGTACGTGCGATCAACGATTGCGCACCTACGCGGCTCAGCACATCGGATCCGGTCAGAAGAACCCCAGCGTGCTGGTGAACACCAGTATCAGCGGGAACAGCGACACGAAGCCGTAGTAGGTCACCAGGGCGGCCAGGTATGGTCCGCGGTCGTCGAAGAACTTGTACGCCACCGCCAGGGGAGTACCGAGCCAACTGTGCTCACGCTGATATCGATCAAGTCGTTCGACGGTGCTCACACCACCGACCTAACAAGCCGGCCGTGACGCAGGCAACCTTCCCGCCGGCTGCGCGTCTGCCATCCAGCAGCCGCGCAGCAGAACCGCGCCATCGGCGCACATGTCGCGCCGACTTGCTCGGGACAGCGCCGCCGCACGACGAACCCGCCCACCAGAGGACAGCCACCCCGTCCGCCCGCACGACATCCAGGATCTCGTGCCACCAGATTCGTGCCGTGCGTCGTTTAGCGCATGCCCAGCTAGGGAATTGTCGTGGAGAAGGAGGCCGGACGGTGGCCGTACCTGGGTCGTCGATTCATCCAATGCGCGCTCTGACGCCGGCTTCTTATTGAGCGGCGGCTACCATATTCGCCGTGCCGCCCATCGGCAGATGTGCGGTCTCTGTCGCGATCGACCCGGCATCCGACGGAACTTCGCGACGTCGATGAACGGGGCGCATTGGCCGAAGATCGGTGAGGAGCAAGACATGGCAGAGCTGAAAGTGATCGGAGCGGGCCATCCGGGCGATCCGTTCCAAGTTCAGATCGGACTCGATGAGGGTGACCTGGACACGGCACGGTCCAAGCGCGGGCTGATTCTCGATGCCGCCAACATGGGCTATGACGACGACCCCCAGGTCCGCACTGTAGTCGTGCACATCGTCTCCAGCGACGATTCGTAGCGGTGCGGAGGCCGTCGGGTGCAGCTGGTCAGCTGCGGTGTTCAGCGTTGTCAGGGTCGTCGTCGGGAAGGACGTGGGTGGCGACGACGGTACGTGCGATGTCGGGCAGTGTGCGGTGCAGCTTGCGGCTGGCGGTGTGCAGGTTCTGGTAGGCGGCGTCTGCGGTGAGGTCGTCGTAGGTCATCAGAATGGCGATGGCGACACCGATTTCGCGGTGGACGTCGGCGGCGCGGGCAGGGCTGAGCGACTCGGCGAGCACCACGTCGGTGAGCAGGGCGAGGGAGCAGTAGGCGGCGTAGATGGCACCGGTGGCGATCGCGGTGTCGTCGTAGGCGTGAGGCCATTCGGAGTAGAAGGTCAGTGCGGCCTTGTGGCTGCGTCCGAGATAGAGGCGGTAGCTGGCGATGCTGCGGATCTGGGTGCAGTCAACGAGCTGGGCGGCGAACTCTGGCCAGCGCGGGTCGCCGGCGATGTCATTGGTGAGGACAAGGTCGTTGGTGTCGAGGACGTCGAGACTTGGCCCTTGGCCGGTCGTCAGCCGAATCTCGTGGACCTTCGCCGGTAGGTCGCTGGTGGTAGCGATGCTTCGGGTGTGACCGTCCTGCACGATGCTGAGGTCGGCGTGTTTGGCGGCGGGCATCGCGGCTGCGGCGTGCCGCAGGATTTGCCGCGCGTCCATCGTTGCGGTATCGCCGTCGTGCAATACCTGCACCAGGGCGGCAAATGCTTCGGCGAGTTCGACGAGGGGCGCAAAGTTCCCGCGCGGTTCGTGGTCTTCATACCGGTTCACCGCTAGAGCCTGACAGAGTGCGACCCGCGCGGAGTCGATGCCTTCAAACCAATCCTTCGCGGATTCGGAGGACGGATCGGCGCGACACGTCGGGGCGACGGTCCGTCCCGCCGACACTTTTTTGTGTGGCCTTTCAGCGTCGCCATTGATTGCGGCGCCGAATCCGGTCCCGCACCAGCACCGCAATCAGGCCGGCGGCGAGGAGCCACAACGTGAGGTGGTACTCGAACTGGTAGTTCGTCGCTGTGGTCATGAGAAGGAGGATGGCGGCAACGACCCAGCCGCCGATTCGGGCGCCGCGGCCCCATTCGCCGTGCCAGCCCCACTGCTTAGGGTCCTCGGCGGGATGGCCGCGGGCGTAGTCGGCGGGTTCGCCGGTCCCGGTCGGTTCGCTGTCTGGTGCCAGTGCCATGAGGTGACTTCCTTCAGGTGTTGGTCGAGCGGTCCGCGGCGGGTTGCCCTGCCGCGCAGCGTCGACGCCGTGGCGCCGAGTGGTCTCGCGTTCAGCCGTGCCCGCGTGATGGTTGGCTGCCGGGGGGATGGCCGGCTGCGGTCAGGGCGTCGCGTATGAGCGGTCCCGGGGGTGTGCCGGCGCGGTGCAGGGAGACGCCGCCGCGGGTTTCGTAGAGCATGACGGCGACCTCGTTGAGGTCGCCGACGCCGTGCTGGCGGAGCAAGGCGTAGACGTCTGCTGGGGTCAGTCCGGCGCGGGCGAGTCCGGCAGGCTGGAGTTCTCCGTCGATGACGAGGATGTTGGGTGGCTGGTCGACGATGTTGCTCACGGTGGTGTGGCGGCGCAGCGTGGTGATGATCTGATGCGAGACCAGGAGGGTGACCAGGGCTACAGCGCCGGTGAGGAACGACGTGCTGCTGGAGGTGGCGGTGCGGCCGATGATCGCGCCGAACGCGACGGCGACTGCGAAGTCGAAGGGGCTCAATTGGGCAACGGTGCGGCGTTCGCCGATGCGGAAGCCGGCCAGGGCGAGTGCGAACAGCAGCGCGGCCTTGAGCGCGACCCAGCCCAGTGAGCCGGCGTGACCGACCAGTTCGGACATGACGTGGGGCTCCTTTCCGGGTGTGTGCTGCCGCCTGGGTTAGTGGACGAGGTAGTCCGAGAGGTCGGGTCGCAGGCGCATGCCGTGGCCGACCGCTGTTGGCGTGGGGTGCAGCGCACTGTCGTGGACCGGCGGTGCACCGTCGACGAGTAGCGGTTCAAGGCGGGCGTGGTCGGCGAACCATTCGATGTGGCGCAGATTGGGGATGGCGACGGCGACGGGGGCGTGCAGGGCCGGGGCGCAGTGCGCGGACACGTCGCGGTTGTGGGCTTGGGCGAGGGCGGCGCCGCGCAGCCACCCGGTGTAGCCGCCGCAACGGGTGGCGTCGAGCTGGATGCAATCCAGAGCGGGTAGCAGGGCGCGGATGTCGTAGACGTCAGAGGCGTATTCGCCTGCGGTCACGTCGCAGCGCAGCTCGTCGCGCAGTCGGGTCAGGCCGGTGATGTCGTCGCTGGAGACGGGTTCCTCGAACCAGGTCACGCCCAGCTTGTCCAACCGCGCGCCGACCCGACGGGCCTGGCCGAGGGTGTACGCGCCGTTGGCGTCGACCATCAGATCGACGTGCGACCCGGCCAACTGGGCGAGGTGCTCGACGCGACGCAGGTCCCGCTCGACGCACGTTCCCCAGGATTCGCCGATCTTGATTTTCATGGCGGTGCAGCCGACCGAGCGCCACCACTGCACCTGCTCCGTGAGTTGCTGGTCGGTCAGCGTGGTGAACCCGCCGGAGCCGTAGATCGGGGCGCTGTCGCGGCAGCGGCCGAACAGCGCGGTCAGCGCAACGTCGAGGAGTCGGGCTTTGAGGTCCCACCAGGCGATGTCCACGGCGCTCATGGCCTGCAGGTACAGCCCCCGGGTGCCGAAGTTGCGCCCGGCGCGGTGCATCGCCTCCCAGCCACCCGCAATGTCGAAGGCGGGACGGTCGTGGGCGACCCCGGCCAGGTGGTGGCGCACGATGTCGGACGCGGCTGGACTGGAATAGGTCCAGCCCAACCCGGTCACGCCGTCGGCTTCCAGGGTGACGGTCACGGCGGTCGTGGCCTGCCAGGACAGGGTCCCGTCGGCTTCGGGGACCGGGGTGGGGAAGGAGTAGGCGGCCGTGCTCACCCGGGTGATGGGCGGTCCACCGGCGGGAGACGAATTGGATTCTCCCGCGGGGGCGGAGGCGGACTCGTGGCGTTGCACGCTGCCGGACGCGGCGGGAGCGCCGGACGGGGACCCGCTCACATTGAGTCACCGGCCCCGTAGCCGGACAC
>JALZAI010000301.1 GCA_030948475.1 Actinomycetota bacterium | reverse complement strand
CGCCGATGCCGTTCGGGATGCTCGGTGCGGTGCCACCGGACTTGCGGCGGCGGACGACGGGGCAGGCAGCGTCGCCAGGCCGAGCACCACCAGCTGACAGCGACGACCAACAGCGCACCCCGGTCATGGCGGCACTAGCGAGATCGAATGCGGGTGTAGTACAGCTTCAACCAAGCCTTAGCACAAAGCGATTCTCTTTCATATCCGCATGTGTCATTGTGGTGAAGTCCAGTCCACCAACGAAGAGACAGCGAATCATGAGCACCAACCAGTCCCGTCCATTCAACGCAGCTACCAGCAGGTTCGCCTACTTTCAGGCCTTCACCAGCCCGACCCTGCGCCCACACAACGATCATGGTGCGGTGCAGGGACGTCGGCGCCGATTGCTTTCGATTCATCGCGGGCTGTCTCGGACAGCACGGCGTGACGCGGCGCACTGACCACCAGTGAACCGGGCCGGACGCGCAGCCCTTGAGCACCATTGGACTTACGGAGTGAGCGCGGGTTACAGCGCGCTGGCACCGGCGGCGATGCTGGCTACGCCTGCGATGAGGATCACGGCAAGCAGCAGCGGTTGGTAGGGGCGCGCGCTCAGGCGCGCGAATGCCCGACTTCCCAGTGCATGGCCGGCTATGACGCAGATTAGCGCCGCGGCAAGTAGGGGTGGGTCGAGTTGGGCTCGGCGCAGCACGGGCACCAGCGCGAGGCCGGCGATGGCGCCGATGACCAGGAACATCACGCTCAGGGTGTCGCGTAGTTCGGATGGGGTTAGGCCGCGCCGGGAAAGCCAGAGCGCGAGCGGGGGGCCGCTGATGCCGGCGGAGGTGGTCAGGACGCCGGTGAGGAAACCGACCGTCAGCCGCATTGGTACGCGGCTCGGCCCCGCAGCTGAGTGACCGGCCCGCAGGCGTAGCAGCGTAGCCACGATGATCGCGAGGCCGACACCGATTTGTAGCGCGGGTTTGGGCACGGCCTGCAGTAGGAACACTCCAGACACGATTCCGGGCACGGCAGCAGCCAAGATCGGGGCGACCTGTGCCCATGCCACGCTCGGCCGACGCCGCTCGGCTAGCAGGACGAGCAGATTTAGCGCGAGCCCGAGTGCGGTGACGGTCACGATGGCGCCGGTCGGCGGCAGGTAAGCGAACAGCACAGGGCTCAATAGGAGCGCGAAACCCAGTCCGGTGGTGGCCTGCAGACACGCCGCTACCAAAGCAGCCAGGCCAATGAGCGCAACGGTCACCGCACTAGCCGAGCGCCGGGGGAAAACGGCAGCGATCCAACCCGCCACCCCTAGAGATTGTCGAGCGCCAACTCCAGCAGACGAGGCAGCGGTCAAGCACAGCGAATGACTATGCCCTCGTCGGCCGCGAGAACCTCCGGCGCCCGGCCACCCACCCCGCGCTGCCGCCATCGATCCATGCGCCTGATCATGCCGGGACCACACCACATTCAAACCGGCACTTACCACGGCACTGCGCAAGCCGCGCCGGGCCAAGCTGATGATCAGCCACTGAGTATGCCCACAGCCATCTGCAGTGGCAGTTGATCACCGCGAGGTCGGCAAAGCCACCCCGGAGCTGGTGCGTACGGTTTCGGTCATCGATAGCCTCGGCCGGTGCTGCCAGATGAGCCGGTCGATCCCAGACACCTGGGGATCGATGACCTCGCAGGGCCGGATGCCGCGCGGGCACTGGCCGGGCTACGGTCCCGCTCGCCGGTGGCGTGGGTGCCCGACGTCGACGCGTGGCTGGTTACCGGTCACGGACTAAGCGTGCAGGTCATGCGCGACGACGAGACCTTCACCGTCAACGATCCGAACTTCTCGACTGCACGCGTGACCGGCCCGAGCATGCTCTCGCTCGACGGTGTGGCGCACCGACGGCACCGTACGCCATTCCTGGGCCCGTTCCGTCCGCGCCGGGTCGCCGAGCGATTCGAGGACGAGATCACCGCTCTCGTCCTCGGTCTCCTCTCGCGGATCCGAACCGACGGCCGAGCCGACCTGCGGGTGTCGCTTGCCGGTCCCTTGTCGGTCGCCGTCGTTGCGAGCGCATTGGGTCTGCAGCAGGTCGACACGGCCACTGTGCTCGATTGGTATCGGCACATCGTCGGCGCCGTGTCGACGATGACGAACGGGTCCGCTGTCCCGTCCGAGGCCAGCGCAGCTATGGGTGCGCTGGGCGCCCACGTCCGCGCCGGGTTGTACTCGACTCAGGACTCGGTGCTGCGCGACGCGACTCGCGACCTCGACCAGGCCGACATCGTCGCCAACGCGGCGGTCATGATGTTCGGCGGCATCGAGACGACCGAGGGCATGATCACCAACGTGCTACTGCACCTGCTGCAGAACCCGACGGCCCTGGACGCGGTACGGGCCGATCCGTCGCTGGCCGAGGTCGCCGTCGAGGAGTCGCTGCGCCTGCAGCCGGCCGCTGCCGCCGTCGATCGCTACGCGACGCGCGACGTCGTGTTCGCCGGTGCCGAGATTCGCGCTCGCGACCTGGTGCGGGTGTCGATCGCCGCGGCGAATCGCGACCCAGCCGTATTCGCCGATCCCGATCGCTACGATCTACGGCGGACGAATCTGCGCTCCCAGCTGTCCTTCGCGCAGGGACCGCACGTGTGCATCGCTGCGGACCTCGCACGCCTCGAAGCCCGTATTGCGGTCACGCTCGTACTGCGCGAACTTCCCGGCTTGCGGCTCGAGCGACCCGTCCAACCGTGCGGGCATATCTTCCGCAAGCCGGCCGAGCTGCCGGTTAGCTGGGCTCGGGATCGGTGAGTGATCGGCCGTTCGGGACGATCTCGAACGTCACGTTGTCGCCGTGCTGCCGGGTGTAGAACAGCCGCCACCCGTCGTTGAACAGGTGCGGACGCTGCACGCCGAGCACGCCGCGCGTCGTCGGATCGCCATTCGATGCGTGGATGCCGGTGATCTCGTTGTCGCCGTCGTTGCCGCAGTCTGAAGCACACGCCGAGTCGACGTTTCGACAGTGGTGACGCGCCGCAGCTCGCTGATCGCATGTACGAGCCGGGCGCCGCCCGCGAACGACCCGATGCGGAAGTAGGTGCATGCCCCTTCGCCGAGCACCCGCCAATCCTCGACATCGTCGGCCTGCTGGAACCGCTGCGGAGATCGGTTCGGTCATCGCCTCAACGTGACGCCGGTGGGCAGGCACACGCCTGCCGGCGACAACACGGCAGCATCAAGCCGCTGATCAACTTCGTCTGACACCTTGTCCGCAGCGCGGCCCGATAACCTGGGGGCATGGGCAAGGAGCAGTCGCCGCAACGGATGCTGGGAGCAGTCATCCGCGCCCAGCGCGAACTCGCCGCCCTGCCGATGCGCCAGCTGGCCGCCGCGGTGGGCATCTCGAACCCGTACCTCTCCCAGATCGAACGCGGGTTGCGCGCCCCGTCCGAGGCGGTGCTGCAGGCTATCGCGACGTCGTTGGAGACCTCGGCCGATCACCTCTACGCCGACGCCGGCTTCGTGCCGCGGTCCACCGATGCGAGCGAGGACGAACCACCGCGGCTGGAGGCTGAGATACGCGCAGCGCTGGAGCTCACCGCCTCCCAGCGCCGGGCGTTGATCGAGATTTATCGCGCGTTCGTCGACGCCAATGGTGTGCGTCGGACGGCGACCCGCCACCAGCGCGACAGTGCGCCCGAGGAGCCCCCCTCAACGCCTACGGGTTGAGGTAGCGGGCGATCGCGGGCGAGACGAGCTCGACCAGTTCGTCCTCCGGCGCGGACGCGAGCGGCTCGATGCTGGTGATCGTCGAGCCGATCATCAGCCCGATCAGATGTGTCATGGCCGTCGCGGCGCGGAGCTGGGACACCCCGAGCGCGTCGGCAACGAGCGTGAGCAGCACGTCCTCGGCGAGTTCGCGGATCAAGGCGGCGCCGTGCTCGGTGCTGACCGCGCTGCGCATGACGGCCTGCAGCCGTGGCCCGGTGACGGGATCGCGCCAGGCCCGCACGAAGAATCGCACGAAGCTTGGCGCGAATTCGCCGCGGGGGCCGGCGGCGAGCAGTGTGGTGACGACGTCGGCCGGGTTCAGCGGCTGCACCCTACATTTATTCACATGGTCAATTCAGCCGTACGCTGCGAATCGCTGACGATCGTGCGTGGCGGGACGACGGTGCTGGACTGTATCGACCTCGAGGTTCGCGCGGCCGCGATCACCGGGCTGCTCGGTCCGAGCGGTTGTGGCAAGACCACGCTGATGCGTGCGATCATCGGTACGCAGTGCATCACCTCGGGCACAGTGGCCGTGCTGGGCCGGCCGGCCGGCGATCCGCAGTTGCGCCGCGAGATCGGGTACGGGTCCCAGCAGGCCTCGGTCTACGACGACCTCACCGTTGCCCAGAACGTCCATTACTTCGCCAGCGCAGTCGGCGCCCCGCGCGGGGATGTCGACCGGGTGATCGATCAGGTCGATCTGCGCAGCCACACCGGCCGGCTAGCCGGGCGTCTGTCCGGCGGCCAGCGCTCCCGGGTGAGTCTGGCCGTGGCCATGCTCGGCTCGCCCCGCCTTCTCGTCCTGGACGAGCCCACCGTCGGTCTCGATCCGGTGCTGCGCGAGGATCTCTGGACGTTGTTCGGCGAGCTCACTGAGGACGGGCTCTCCCTGCTGGTGTCCAGCCATGTCATGGACGAGGCCGAGCGGTGCGACGAGCTGCTGCTGATGCGCGACGGAAGGGTGCTCACCCAGGACTCGCCGGGCGCGCTCATGAAACGGACCGCCACGCATTCCATGGACGCCGCGTTCCTTCGCCTGGTGTCACAGGAGGCGCTGGCATGAACCCGACCGTCACGCTCGCCACCGCGAAACGCGTGCTGACCCAGCTCCGGCACGACCCCCGCACGATCGCGCTGATGGTGCTCGTTCCGTCGCTACTCATGACGATGCTGCGCTACGTATTCGACTCCGCAGCACTCTTCAGCCGGATCGCGCCCGCGCTGCTCGGGTTCTTCCCGTTCCTTCTGATGTTCCTGGTCACCTCGATCACCACGCTGCGGGAACGTTCGTCAGGCACGTTGGAGCGGCTGCTCACGACACCGATGGGCAAGCTGGACCTGCTGGTGGGCTACGCGCTTGCGTTCTCGCTGGTCGCGTTGCTGCAGGTGGCGCTGGCCGTTCCGGTTTCGATCTGGCTCGGGCTGGCCCTGACCGGCACCGCATGGGCGCTCGTCCTCGTCGCGCTGCTCGACGCCCTGCTCGGCGTCGCCCTCGGGCTGTTCGCCAGCGCCTTCGCCAGGACCGAGTTCCAGGCGGTTCAGTTCATGCCTGTCGTTGTGCTACCTCAGCTGCTGGTGTGCGGGCTGTTCCAGCCGCGCGGGGACATGGCCGAGGTGCTGCGGTGGTTCTCCAACGCCATGCCGCTGTCTTACGCAGTCGAGTCACTGCAGCGGGTGGCCACATCGTCCTCGCTGGACGCGACGTTCCTTCGTGGCGTCTTGGTCCTGACGGCCAGCACCGTCGTGGCCCTGGGGCTGGCTGCCGCGACCCTGCCGCGCCGCACCGCCTGAGCGGGTACCACGGATGTGAGGCGGTACCGGACTGACGATGCCCGTCGAGCCACATCGTCCTCAGCGGGCCGTCCAGCCGTGGTCCATGCTGACCGGAACACCGGTGAACGAGCGTCCGTTCGGGCCAACGAGGAAGGCCGCCACCGCGGCCACCTCCTCAGGTTCGATGAGCCGCTTGACCGGCTGCGCAGCCAAGATCACGTCATGCAGCACGCGGTCCTCCGAGAGGCCGTGTGCCGCGGCTTGAGCAGCGATCTGCTTCTCCACCAAGGGTGTCCGGACGTAGCCGGGACAGATCGCCGTCGCCGACAGGCCGTGGTCGGCTCCTTCGAGGGCCAAGGTCTTCACCAGGCCGAGGACGCCGTGCTTGGCCGCGACGTACCCGGCCTTGAACGGCGAAGCAGCCAGGGCGTGCGCGGACGCGATCACCACGAACCGGCCGCCGTCGGGTGCGTCGAGCAGCGCGGGCCAGCCGTACTTCGCCAGCAGGAACGGACTGGTCAACAGCAGCGCGAGCAGCGCGTCCCAGCGATCTTCGGGGAACTCTGCGATCGGGGCGACGTGCTGGAAACCGGCATTGGCGACGATGATGTCGAGCCGGCCGAAGCGCTCGAGCGCCGCGTCCACGGCGCCCTGATTACCTTCGCGGGTGGTGAGGTCCGCGGCGAACGAGTTACCGGACCTAGACTGGACCGGTTCCAGGTCGACCGCGAGCACGTCGATGCCGTCCCGCTCGAATTGGGCCGCGATCGCGGCGCCGATGCCGCTCGTGGCACCCGTGACGATCGCGCTTCGGCGTGTCGGATCGGGCATCGATCGCCTTTCTGTCTGTTACGCGGACTGTCTGTTACGCGGACAACACTGCGC
>JALZAI010000276.1 GCA_030948475.1 Actinomycetota bacterium | reverse complement strand
ACCTCACCGACCTCGGCGGTTTCTGCCAGCGCAGAGCCAAGATCTCGTCGTCGGCGAACGCGTCGCCAGCGCACCTGCGCAGGAACGCCTCGTCGGAGTACAGCCGGGCCAGCAGCGTGGGGGCGTCCAGCGGCGGCCAGACCTCGTCGACGAACGAGCGCACCTCCTGCGATCTGGCGACCCCGGCTGTCTCGGCGTCGCTCGGCGCGCCGCCCGCGTCCTCGCGCTGGCGCCGGACGTCCTCGCCGACCTGGGTGCGCAGCCGCTCACGGCCGAGCGACCAGCGCAGCCCGTCGCCGAGTGCGCGGCGGGCGTCGTCGACGTAGCGGCGCAGGTGGTGCGCGCCGACGCGGTAGCGCCGCGTGCCGACGATGGCCACGATGTCGTCGGTGGGTTTGCCGACGTGCGACAGGACGGCGCGGCGCAGCACCTCGGCCATCCGCGCGTCTGCTTTGAGGTTCGCCTGCCGCGCGGACTCGGTGCCGGCGGCCGCAGTCGCCACCAAGGTCTCGACCGTGGTCTGCTCGATGCCGCCCTCGCCGAGGGACGGCAGCACCTGCGCGATGTAGTGCAGGAACGCGCGGTTGGGTCCGACGACCAGCACGCCGGAACGCCGTAACCGCTCGGGATAGGTGTAGAGCAGGAAGGCGGCGCGGTGCAGGCCGACTGCGGTTTTGCCCGTGCCCGGGGCGCCCTGGATGCACAGCGAGGTGTCGAGGTCGGCGCGTACGAACTCGTCCTGGTCGGGCTGGATGGTCGAGACGATGTCGCGCATCGGGCCGACCCTGGGGCGCTCGATCTCCTCGCGCAGCAGGTCCGACTCGAGCCCGAGGGATTCACCGAGGTCGAGGTGCTCGTCTTCGAACGATGACAGCAACCCGTCGTGGAAGCCGAAGCGCCGGCGCAACAGCACTCCCATCCGGTCGACCGAGCTGGCGCGGTAGAAGGCCCGGGCGATCGGCGCGCGCCAGTCGACGACGACCGGGTCACCGCGCTCGTCGCGGACATGGCGCCGTCCTATGTAGAGCGTCTCCGCGTCAGGCTGGTCGCGATCGGTTCGTCCGAAGAACGGCGGCGCATCGGGGTCGGCGCTCAGTGCACGCAGGCGCTCGGCGCGAATCCGGCCAAGGCTCTGGCTGGCCAGCTCGTCCACACCGTAGTCGGCGATGTGTTCGGCGGACTCGCGCATCTCGGCCAGGCAGACGCGAGCAAGATCGAGATGAGTACGTTCGGCGAGCAGTTCCGGATCAGCTGCCACGGTTGATCGACGTTACCCCGGCCGGCAAACCGGTTTGCGGGTCGGACGTCTGATTGGCTGGGGTGCGTGTCCGCTATCGAGCGCATCGGTTCGAAGCAGGTGTACGCCAACGCGTGGCTGCGGCTGCGTGAGGACGAGATCGAGTACGCCGACGGGACCCGCGGGATCTATACCGTCGTCGAGAAGCCCGACTTTGCGCTCGTGATCCCCTATGCGGACCGGGGATTCTGGCTGGTCGAGCAGTACCGCTACCCGGTCAGCAGTCGTGAGTGGGAGTTCCCGCAGGGCGGCTGGACGGCCGGTGCCACCGGGACGCCGGTCGAACTTGCGGCTGCCGAACTCGCCGAGGAGACCGGTTTCCGCGCATCCCGGCTCGAACAGCTCGGTCGGCTGTACGCATCCTACGGCTTCAGCTCGCAGGCCTACGACGTGTACCTCGCGACAGACCTCGTCGCGGGCGTCCCGGACCGTGAGGACAGCGAGGCAGACATGGTGGCGGCCTGGTTCGCCGAGGACGAGGTACGCGCCATGATCGGGGGCGGTGAACTGCGCGACGCGCACAGCGTCGCCGCGCTCACCCTGTTCGATCTGGTCAGGCGTCCAAGCGGAGCCTGAGCGCTTCCAGCTCGTCGCGTAACGGAGTCGGCAGCGACCCGCCGATGGTGTCGAACCACTCCTCAATGAGCGGCAGCTCGGCCTTCCACTCGTCGACATCCACCGCCAGCGCGGTGTCCAGCTGCTCGGCCGAGAGCTGCAGACCCTCGATGTCCAGTGCGTCGGCAGTCGGGACGCGGCCGATCGGGGTGTCTCGCGCCGCGGCCGTGCCGTCGATGCGTTCGAGCGCCCACTTGAGTACGCGGACGTTCTCCCCGAAGCCGGGCCAGACGAAGTTGCCTTCCGCGTCGCGGCGGAACCAGTTCACGTAGAAGATCTTCGGCAGCTTGACCGCGTCGGCGCCCTTGCCGACCTCGATCCAGTACGCGAAGTAGTCCCCGGCGTTGTAGCCCATGAACGGCAGCATTGCCATCGGGTCGCGGCGCACCACTCCGACCTCACCCGTTGCCGCGGCCGTCGTCTCCGAGGACAGCGTGACGCCCAGGAACACGCCGTGCTGCCAGTCGCGCGCCTCGGTCACCAGCGGGACAGTGTCCTTGCGGCGACCGCCGAAGAAGATCGCGTCCAGCGGGACCCCCTTCGGATCGTCCCACTCGGGCGCCTTGGTGTCGCACTGCCACATCGGCGTGCAGTAGCGCGAGTTCGGGTGACTGGACGGTTCGTCAGCCGAGGGGAGCTTGCGACCCGAGGAGTCGAGCCCAGTCGGAGTCCAATCCTGCTTCGTCCAGCTGGTCAGGTGCGCGGGCGGCTCGCCCATCCCCTCCCACCAGATGTCGCCGTCGTCGGTCAGCGCGACGTTGGTGAACACCGAATTGCCCTTGGCGATGGTGCGCATCGCGTTCGGGTTGGTCTGCCAGTCGGTACCTGGCGCGACGCCGAAGAACCCGTACTCCGGGTTGACGGCGTAGAAGCGGCCGTCCTCGCCGATGCGGATCCAGGCGATGTCGTCGCCGATCGTCTCCAGCTTCCAGCCGGGCAGGCTCGGTTCGAGCATGGCCATGTTGGTCTTGCCGCACGACGACGGGAAAGCGGCCGCGATGTAGTAGGACTTCTGCTCCGGTGAGGTGAGCTTGGCGATGAGCATGTGCTCGGCGAGCCAGCCTTCGTCGCGCGCCTTGACCGAGGCGATGCGCAGCGAATAGCACTTCTTGCCCAGCAGCGCGTTGCCGCCGTAGCCCGAGCCGTAGGACCAGATCAGACGCTCCTCGGGGAAGTGCACGATGTATTTTGTGTCGTTGCACGGCCACTCGACGTCCGCCTCGCCGGCTTCCAGCGGCGCGCCGACCGAGTGCAGGCCGGGGACGAAAGGCTGCTCGACGCCGTCCTTGGTGAACAGCTCGAGCGCCTTCGTACCGAGCCGGGTCATCACGTGCATGGACGCGATCACGTACAACGAATCGGTGATCTCAACGCCGAGCATCGGCTGGTCGGCGCTGAGCGGGCCCATGCAGTAGGGCAGCACGTACATCGTCCGGCCGCGCATCGAGCCGCGGAAATGCTCGGTCAGGACCGCCTTCATCTCGGCGGGATCCATCCAGTTGTTGGTGGGTCCGGCGTCCTTCTCGTCCCGGCTGCAGATAAAGGTGCGGTCCTCGACCCGGGCGACGTCGCTCGGGTCGGAGGCGCACCAGAACGAGTTCGGCTTCTTGTCCGGGTTCAGCCGCGTGAACGTGCCATTGGCGACCAGCTCGTCGGTGACGCGGGTCCACTCCTGCTGCGAACCGTCGACCCAGACGATGCGGTCCGGGACAGTGAGCTCAGCCGACTCGCGGACCCAGGCCAGCAGGCCCGCATGCGTCGTGGGCGCCGTATCGAGTCCCGGAATTCTGGTTGCCGTCATGGGTGGTTCTCCTCGCCAGTCAACGCCGACTGCGCCCGCCGACTGTGCACCAGACTGCGACGACGGGCGTGGTTCGGGGATTTGTTCAAACCTAGCTTCTGAAAGCGTTGCCGGACCCGCGAGAACCGTGGGGCCCTCATCACAGCAGTGATCATCCGCTGCGGGACGTCGATAGGGGGACGCGGGGTGAACCCGTTCGTCGGTGGGTACACCGCAGCTTATGGCGTTCGAGGACTGGTTTCTGCATGCGAGCGAGCGCGGCAACCCCGACACCGGCATCGACCGCCGCCACGACGGCATCGCCTGGACGACGGGCAACCAGGCACGGGCGCTTGTGCACGGCGCGGTCTACTTCGCCGAACTCTTCCGGCGAGTGCAGGCGATGCGCCGCGGCGACATGATCATGTTCACTGACTGGCGCGGTGATCCGGACCAGCTGCTGGCCGGCCCCGGTACCGGGGTCTCCCGGGTGCTGTGCGCAGCTGCGAGCCGGGGCGTGATCGTCAAAGGGCTGGTGTGGCGCTCGCACCTGGATCGGTTCAGTTTCAGCGAAGAGCAGAACCGCCATCTGGGCGAGGAGATCGAAGCCGCGGGTGGGGAGTGCGTCCTGGACCAGCGGGTGCGCCCCGGAGGATCGCATCATCAGAAACTGGTCGTGCTGCGGCATCCCGACCGTCCGGAACTCGATATCGCCTTCGCGGGCGGTATCGACCTCTGCCACAGCCGCCGCGACGATCGCGACCACACGGGCGATCCCCAGCCCCAACCGATCGCGGCTGTCTACGGGAAGCGCCCGCCATGGCACGACGCGCAACTGGCGATCCGCGGCCCGGCGGTCGGCGACGTCGAGGCGTCCTTTCGGGAACGGTGGGACGATCCGGCTGCGCTGACGCGCAATCCGATCGACCGGGTAATGGACGTGGTGCACGGCGCCGACGACCGCGCCGACCCGTTGCCGGCGCAGCGCCCGGATCCGGACGTCATCGGGACCCACGCCGTCCAGGTGCTGCGGACCTATCCGAACCGGCTGCGCGGATATCCGTTCGCCCGGCGCGGGGAACGCAGCGTCGCCCGCGCGTACTCGAAGGTCATCGGCAATGCGCGCAGCATCATCTACGTCGAGGACCAGTACTTCTGGGCGACTTCGATCGTGCGCTGCTTCGCCGAGGCACTGAGCGCCAACCCGGAGCTGCGACTGATCGCGGTGATCCCGCACCACCCCGACCAGGACGGACGGTTCTCGCTGCCGCCGAACCTCGTCGGACGGCAGCAGGCGATGGAGCTGGTCCGTGCTGCGGGCGGTGACCGGGTCGCGTTCTACGGCCCGGAGAACCACGTCGGCACCCCGGTCTACGTGCATGCCAAGGTGTGCGTCGTCGACGACGTGTGGGCATCGATCGGATCCGACAACGTGAACCGGCGCTCGTGGACGCACGACTCCGAGCTGTCCTGCGCGGTGCTCGACGATCAGCATGACGAGCGGATGCCGCAGGTGCTCGACCGCTTCGGTGACGGCGCCCGCCGCTACGCACGCGAGCTGCGCTTGGAGCTGGCCCGCGAGCACCTCGACCGGACGGACGGCGACGATGCCGATCTCGTCGACCCGGTGTCGGCCTTCGAGCGCTTCCGAGCCGGCGCCGAGCGGCTGCAGCTATGGCACGACGCAGGGCGGGTCGGGGAGCGTCCCTCGGGACGGCTGCGACCGATCCGGCTCGACCCGCTCGGGCGCGCGACGCTGCGCTGGGCCGATCCGCTGTACCGCATGGTGTACGACCCGGATGGCCGCCCGCGAGGGATGCGCCGACGCGACCGGTTCTGAGGAGGTCAGGACGCCTGGCTGACCGTGGACATGTTGAAGTCGGGGATGCGCAGCGACGGCATCGCGGTGCGGCGGAAGTAGTCGCCCCACTCGCGCGACATCGCGTGCTCGGTGCGTCCGACCTCCGAGGCGCGGCCGAGCAGGTCGATCGGCGACTCGTTGAAGCGGAAGTTGTTCACCGCCCCCTTCACTTCGCCGTCCTCGACCAGATACACGCCGTCGCGGGTCAGGCCGGTGAGCAGCAAGGTTTGCGGATCCACCTCGCGGATGTACCAGAGGCAGGTCAGCAACAGCCCGCGTTCGGTGTTCGCCACCAGGTCCATCACGCTGGAACTGCCGCCGCCGTCGAGGACGAGGTTGTCGCAGGCGGGGCACGGCGTGGTGTCCGTGCGGGTCGCCCAGCCGCGGGTGCGGATCAGGTTCTCCAGCGTTCCGTCGCGCAGCCAGTCCACCGGCGGTGTTGGCAGCCCGTTGTCGAAGACCGACATGAGCCCCCCGTAGCTCTCGGTCGCGATCGCGAACGGCGCGCATGGCAGCTCGGGGTGGGACGGGTCGGAGTACAGGCGCAGCGGCAGCGTCGACAGGCGCTCGCCGATGCGGGTGCCGCCGCTCTTGGCGTACACGTTGCGGCCTTCCTCGGCGTCACGCGCCGAGGCCGTCCAGTACGCGTAGATCATCAGGTCGGCGATGGTCGACGGTGGCAGGATCGTCTCGTACCGCCCGGCCGGGAGGTCGAGCTGCCTGACCGCCCAGTCCAGGCGCTCGTCGAGGCCGGCCACGAGAGCCTCGACGTCGAGCGCCGCGAAGTCACCGCCGTGCGCGTTCGCGTAGGCGGAGCGGGACAGGTCGACGGACTTTCCGTTGATCTCGAGTCGTCCGTCGGGCTGGTCGAACCGGCGGCGTAGCCCCGTGGAGGTCGCGAGGAATGTCGAGGTCATCATGTGCTCTGCGTATCCGAACAGCAGCCGCTCGGACTTGCGCCATCTCGCGAAGGCGGATCCGAGCGCCGGGGCGAACTGCTCGAAGACCGCGACGCTCGTCTCGACCGGATCGGCCGACCAGTCGTCGTCGTGCGCGTAGTTCTCGACCAGCGGAGCAGCGTCGTCGGACACCGACTCGTCGCGTCCAGCTCGCTCGGATGCCCTGACCAGCTCGGTCATCTCCTCGGGGGTGGTGACCGAACGGGTAACCACACCGGCGCGGGTGCCGTCGCTGCCGTCGAAGGTGGAGATGACAGTCACCGAGCGTGAGCTCATCTGGCCGTTGGTGGTCAGGCTGTTGGCCGCCCAGCGCAGGTTGGTCTCGGTGTGCTCGGCCGCTACGACGACGCAGCCGTCCGCGCTGGACTCGGTCAGCGCCTGCTCGACGAGTTGCTGCACCTGGGTCATCACCGTCCCCCTTCGGCCACGGTATTGAGGACGTTCACGCCGCGGAACAGTGCAGCGGGGCAGCCGTGCGACACGGCGGCGATCTGTCCGGGTTGCCCCTTGCCACAGTTGAACGCACCGCCGAGCACGTAGGTCTGTGGTCCGCCGACGGCTTCCATCGACCCCCAGAAGTCTGTGGTGGTCGCCTGGTAGGCGACGTCGCGCAGCTGCCCGACCACCTTGCCGTTCTCGATGCGATGGAACTGCTGGCCGGTGAACTGGAAGTTGAAGCGCTGCATGTCGATCGACCAGGATCGGTCGCCCTTGATGTAGATGCCGCGCTCGACACCGCTGATCAGCTCGTCGACTGACGGCCCAGTTGGACTGGCAGGTTGCAGCGATACATTCGCCATCCGCTGCAGCGGGATGTGACCGGCTGAGTCGGCCAGTGCGCACCCGTTGGACCTCTCGACGCCGTTGTCATGTGCCATCTGGCGGTTGAGCTGGTAGCCGACGAGGATCCCGTCGGTGACGATGTCGAACTGCTGCGCCGCCACGCCCTCGTCGTCGTAGCCGATTGTCGCCAGGCCGTTCCGGACGGTCCGGTCACCGGTCACGTTCATGGCGGGGCTGCCGTAGCGCAGCGTGTTCAGCTTGTCGGGCGTGGCGAAGCTGGTGCCCGCGTAGGCGGCTTCGTAGCCGAGTGCCCGGTCGAGCTCGGTGGCGTGCCCGATCGACTCGTGGATGGTCAGCCACAGGTTAGACGGGTCGATCACCAGGTCGTAGGTGCCGGCCTCGACGCTGGGCGCTTTGACGTGCTCGTAGAGCAGCTCGGGCAGTTCGGCGATCTCGGCGTCGAAGTCCCACCCGTTGCCGGTGAGGTATTCCCAGCCACGCCCGACCGGTGGCGCGAGCGTGCGCATCGAGGAGAACGCGCCGGCCGCTCGGTCCACGTGCACGGCGGTGAAGTGTGGTTGCAGCCGGACCCGCTGCTGAGTGGTCGTGGTGCCGTGGCTATCCGCGTAGAACTTGTTCTCGATTATCTGCATGAGATGCGCGTCGACGTGATCGACGCCGTCCGCCGCGAGCAACCGCTCAGAGAGCTCGCGAAGCCGTCCGACTCGTTCGGTGTCCGGGACGTCGAAGGGGTTGACGTCGTATTCGGAGATCCAGGTGATGTCGTCGTACACCGGTTCCGGGGCGAGCTCGACCGGGTCCGAGC
>JALZAI010000261.1 GCA_030948475.1 Actinomycetota bacterium | reverse complement strand
CGTACCAGCCGCTCAGGAGGGCGTCGTCGTCCCCGCTGAGCGACATGGAGAAGTTGCTGCCCGGCCGGAAGTCCATGCGCGGCGGGGTGTCGGAGGCCATGAAGACGATCCCGTTGTCGCCGTCGAGCTGCGAGTGCATCACGAGGTCGTCCTCGGACGGGTCGGAGGACGCGTGGTTCTCCCCGAACGTGCTGACCGTCAACGTGCCGCCGAAGACGTCGCGGTAGAACCCCATGGCCTCCCGCGCGTTGTCGCGGAAGTTCAGATAGGCGTTGAGCTGGGCGGACATGGCGGGCTCCCTGTGCTGGTCGGAATGTTCTTCCTACCGAAGGGAGGCCGGGGCCGGAACGGGTTGTGCGGCGACGAACCGCTCAGCTCCGCTCCAGGGCCCGCTCGTCGCGAAGCGCCTTGAACACCCGGCGGCGCAGCACGTCGCCGGCTTGCTCGGCGACGTCGACGAACTTGATCGCCATCAGCCATTGGGCGCCGCGCACGTGGGTCCACACGACCTCGCCGATCAGGTGCACGAGCACGTCGTCCAGGTCGAGGCTCACCTGGCACGCGGTGCCCGGCTCGAGCGGAACGCCCCACCCGTCCATCAGCGCCCGGATCCCTGCTTCGCTGAGGTCCACCGTGTTCCCGGTCAGCTGTGCCCCGGCCCAGGGGATCAGGACCGGAACCTGCACGCGTGCCCGTACCGCCTTGCGTCGCTGGCTGCGGGTCGCCGGGCCGTTGACCGACAGGTGCCAGCGGGCATCTCCGCCGTCCGCACCGTCCTCGACCTCGGTGACCAGCCCGTTGAGGGTCCGCTCTTCCTCACCGCCCACCCAGTACAGCTCGACGGCCTCACCGCGTCCGACGGCGGCCTTCCAGGCCGTCCCGTCACCCTCGGGGCGGACGACGACGAGTCCGCTGCCCGACAGCTCCACAGCGGCCGTCACGGTGATTCCGTGCGCGACCAGGGTCACGTCGGCCGACGCGCGCTCCTCCGGCCGATCGATGTCGGCACGGATTGCCGTATCCGGCAGTACATCGCTCATCAGGCGCCTCCGCTCGCGAACCAACTGCACGGCGCCGTTGCCGGTGGAGGCAAGTTACGTCACGCGGATCAGTTCTCCAGCTTCGCTCGGCGTGTCGGGCGGGAGTGCCTGATCGGCGACGCGTTGACGGCGGCCGGTCAGCCGGACTGGCCGGCCCGCCAGGCGGCGGCCGCAGCAGGATCATGGGAGACATTCCAGCTTTGGAACCCCGCAGGGTCTCCCGCCGGGTCGCTGTCGAAGTAGGTGACGAACGTAGGAGCCTGCTGGGCCGTGGCGAGGTAGTGCGACATGGCGGTGAGCAATGCTTGCCGGCGCGCGCGGTCGGGCACGTGCACCGAGCTGACCCCGGTTTCGGCGACGGCCCACGGCTTGCCGGCCTGCGCTGACGCGGCCCGTACCGGGCCGTAGACACTCTCTGGAGTGTCGTTGCCGTTCCACGCGTAGGCATCCCAGGCGAGGACGTCGACGACTGAGGAGCCCGGGTAGTAGTCACTCCAGGTGCGGTGCGAGTAAGCCTGCGCGGTGTAGCCCATCAGGATCAGTGTGGCCCGCAGCGGCTTCCCGGAGGCACGGGCGATCCCGGCGATGTGCGCCCAGGCCGCCCGGTACTCAGCTGCGGTGAAGGTTCCCCGGGCGATGTCGTCCTCGGGTTCGTGCCAGTACGACCAGTAGGTGAGTCGCGGTGTGGCGGCGAAGAAGGCGGTCAGCTGTGCATCACGTGCTCCGCTAAGGACTTCTGCCGGGAGCAGCCTGAACGAGATGGCCAGGGGCATCGAGCCCGTCGTCGTCGGCCATCGTGGGCCATTCGTGCCGGGGATGTAGTACCTGACGATCTCAGGTGCGAGCTGTTGTTGATCCCGCGCCCAGGCTTGGGCATAAGTCTCACCGCCGTAGCGCATCACCGACGTGCCCCACGCGATCCCACCCGGCGCGGCGGTAGCAGCCGGTAGCAGCGACGATGGGGAGGACTGCGAACGGGACTCCGACGCCGGGTCCGAGCCCGGTCCGGACGCGGAATTCGTGGCGGCCCCGGCAGCGGTCGTCGCCGCACGCGACTTGGCGGCGGCACTCGACGTCCCGGCGGGGGACCGGTTCGCCCGGTCGGCGTGCTGTGCGATCC
>JALZAI010000230.1 GCA_030948475.1 Actinomycetota bacterium | reverse complement strand
GGTTCCCGGACGCCAGTGGCGGCGTCGTCGCTGCGCCGCACCAGATCGGTTGCCAGGCCCTGCACCACCAATGGCAGCGGGTGAGAGCTGGGCCAATCCTCGTCGCGGATCCGGGCCAGCCAGGATTCGGCGGCTGCGTTGATCGACTGCACCGAGAGGTCTGGCCCGAGAACAACGATGCCGATCCCGGGCGCCGAGGGCTCCGTGTCGATCACAGCGCCCGTGAGCAGGGCGCGGCGCATGCCCTCGGCCACGTGCGGTCCGATCCGGCGCACCACGGCGATCTCCTGCGCGTCGAAACCAGCCGCCGCGCTCTCCCGATGCAGGCACATAACGGCCCAGCTGTGTCGGCCGGCGCGCAGCACCACGCGCAGTTCGTCACCGAGCGCCAGCGGAGCCATGATGTCGCGGTACCGGCGGCTCGCATCGCGTTCACCCGCCGTCGCAGCGTCGAGGGAACGGATCGGGTCTCGAGCAGCGGCCAGATCGGCGAACCGGTTTACGTCGGGGGGGCCGAATTCGTTATCCAGGAACAGGGGGGCCACATCGATCAGCGGCTGCTCGCTGGCCACTGAGGTGAACAACAGGGTCACCGGGTCGAGCGTGGCGAAGAACGCCGCGTCGACACTCACGATGGCGCGCAGCCGGCGCAGTACCTCCCCGCGCAGCGTGCCGGCGTCCAGCCCGACGTAGCAACGCTCGATCAGCGCGTCGACATGTCGCTGCCGAGCCGCCTCGTCCATGCGTGCACGGTAGATCCCTCCCGCAGGGGCGCATACCCCACAACGTTGGTATGGCCTGCCGGGTCCGGCCCGCCGACGGTGTTCGGCATGACAACTTTCGGGATCCACCTCACCACCTTCGACGCTCCGCAGTTGTCCGGCGACCGGCTGCTGCCCGGTCTCGTCGAGATTGCCGACGTGCTCGAGAGTTCACCGGGCTTCTCCGCCCTCTGGCTGGCCGATCACATGCAGGACCTCAGACCCGGCGCCGCGCAGGCGCCGATGCCGGAGGCCTACATGACGCTGGCCGCGTTAGCCGGCCGAACGACGCGGCTCGACCTCGGCGTGCTGGCCACGTCGGTGCTCTACCGGTCACCCGCTCTGCTGGCCAAGATGGTGACGACGCTGGACGCGCTGTCGGGGGGCCGCGCAATCTTGGGCATCGGCGCCGGCCACCCCCGAACCGAGGCCGAACACCGCGGCTACGGCGTCGACTTTCCAACAGTGCCGCAACGAATGGCGTTGCTCGACGAGGCTCTGGGAACGATCCGCGCAATGATCGGCGCGGAGGCCGACCCGGCGGCTCCACCGAACTGGCCGCGCCCGGCCCGATCAGGCGGTATCCCGCTGCTGGTGGCCGGCAGCGGCGAACAGCGCCTGCTCCGGGTCGCCGCCCGGTACGCGGACCTGATCAATTTGTCCCTCCCTTCCGGTGACTCGATCGACCGGATACCGCACAAGCTCGCGGTCCTGGCCGAGCACTGCCGCACGGTCGGTCGCGACCCGGCGACGATCGGCGTCACCTACAAGGGCGTGCTGTGCGTCGCCGACTCACCCGTCGCTGCCGGCACGATCTGGGACCGCTGGCGGCAGGCACGTGGCCTGCCCGATGAGCTGGGCAGTCGGCACGGCGTGTTCGTGGGCGAGCCCAGCCAGATCGCCGATCAGCTCCAGCCATGGCTGGAGCCCGGCATCGCCCACATTGTCTTCGAGTTGCCCAACATCGATGATCTTGAAGCCGTCGCCCGGGCCGGGCAATTGCTGGGGGACCTGAGCGGCGCGGTGGCACTGCGATGAATGCGCCCTGAGGCGAAGGCGTCCGCATTGAGCTGCGTCAAGACCTCGTTGGCTCCTGGTGTTTCCGGATCATGGTGTACTAGTCTGCTAGTACACTAGGCGTCTGGCTTGGGAGGTCAGCGTGCTATTCCGGGTGGACGCCGGCAGCGGGGTGCCGATCTACCGTCAACTGGTCGAGCAAGTCCGCCGTGAGGTGCTCTTCGGAAGACTCGGCCCGGGTGACCAGTTGCCGAGCCTGACCGAGGTCGTCGCGGCGCTGTCGATAAATCCGAATACGGTGGTCAAGGCATACGGCGAGTTGGAGCACCAAGGCCTCGTGGTGCGACGGCAAGGGACAGGAACGTTCGTCGCCGCCGTCCCGCCCCCGGCGCTTTCGGCTCCGGGATCTGTGCGGCGATCGCTGCAGCGGTGGGTGGTCAGGGCGCGCGAGGTCGGACTGGGCGATGACCAGATCCGCGCGCTTCTCGCTGACGCGCTGGCCGACGGGCAGGCCGCGGACAGGCCCGCTAGGCCGGGCGTCGTGGCGTGAACCCGTCGCTGGAGGCGGTTGGCGTCGGTCATCGGTACGGCAGAGGCCGCTGGGCGTTGACGGACTGCACGGTGACGGTTCCAACCGGTCGCGTCGTGGCACTGGTCGGCCCGAACGGCGCGGGCAAGACGACACTGCTCAACGTCGCCGCTGGGTTGCTCGCCCCGACAGCGGGGACAGTCCGGGTGGCGGGGGAATCCCCATCGCGGCAGCTGCCGCAGATCGGGTTCGTCGCGCAGGATGCGCCACTGTGGCCGCGGCTGCGCGTCGCCGACGTCATCGACATCGGTCAGGCGATGAATCCCCGCTTCGATCGGCCGTTCGCGACAGAGCGGATTCGCACGCTCGACATCCCTCTGCGCGCCCGGATCAACTCGCTGTCTGGCGGCCAGCGAGCGCAGGTGGCGTTGACGCTGATGCTCGCCAAACGAGCGCAGCTACTGCTGCTGGACGAACCGCTCGCGAACCTCGATCCCATCGCTCGACGAGACTTCGTGACATCGTTGTTCACCGCGTGCGCGCAGACCGAAGCTGCCGTTCTGTTCTCCTCCCACGCGGTCACCGAACTGGAACGGATCTGCGACTACCTGATCGTGCTCAGCGCGGGAAGGACCCGACTGACCGGCGACATCGATGACCTCCGCGCTGCGCATCGTTTGGTCTCCGGCGCCACCGGATGGGCGTCCGGCAGCCCGTGGCCGGTCATCAGCAGCACCGACGTCGGCACGCGAACCATCGCGCTAGTCCGCACCGCCCCCGACACCGTCTTTGGTCCAGGACTCGACGTCGCCCCTCCCACCTTCGATGAACTCGCGCTGGGTTATCTCGCGCAGTCGAGCGCAGAACGCAAGCAGACGGCGCCATGAGAACTCTGCTGTGGCGCCAACACCGCGGTCAGCTGCTGTGGACGGCGCTCGTACTCGGCGCCTTCCTCATCGCGATGGTCGGCGTAGCGCACAGCGCCGACCAGTGGCTCGCCCACTACCACGACTGGCGCAGTCAACTGCAAGCTCACCACTGTGCGCAACCAACCGCGAAGAGCGGCAGGATCACGGTGCCGAATTCCTCGGTGTGCCATCTGCTGCGCACCCGTTACCCGGACGGGCCACAACCCGCTTTCGCCAATCGCTACAACTTCGCCATTCCCGTCTTTGAAGAAGGACTCCCGCTACTGGCCGTGCTGATCGGCGCCCTGATAGGCGCCACCGTTGTCGGGCGAGAAATCGAGCAGCGAACCCAGCTCGTGGCATGGACCCAGTCCGTGTCGAGGCGGCGCTGGTACGTCACGAAGATCACCGTTCTCGGCACTGGACTCGCGATCGCCGGACTGATCGCGGGTTTCGCGAACGACCGGCTCCAGGTGCCCCTCACCCAAGGCGGCCTGACCAGCTCGCGTTGGCCATGGTTCTTCTCCATCGACCTCACCCCTGCCGCCGAGGCGCTACTCGCGTTCGCACTCGCGGTCGCGATCGGCGCCTGGCTGCGCCGGACGGTAGCCGCTGTCGGCGCCGCCTTGGTCACGTTTCTGCTGCTGTTCGTGGGCAGCGCATGGGTGGTGCGCAACCTCACCCCGCTATCGCACCCAACGGGACCGCGTCCGTCGATACCACTCAATGGGTGGAACATTGGCGGCTCCGCCTACCACCCCGCCAGCCAGTACTGGATGTTGCAGACCCTCGACGTCGCCGTCGTACTCCTGCTCGTCGCCGCAGTTTCCCTGGCTGGCTGGCGAGCAACGCGCTCGCGGGCCATCTAGCGGCAACGGAAGCCAGCCCTCATCCCCCGATCGCGGGAACTAGCCGACGTACGGGCGCCCAGCGTGTGACCGATGTCGCGAGACATCACGTGGGGGAGCGATCGAACACGCCCCCGCCCGCCGGGTCGCCGACGGGCAGACGGTCCACTTCTGCTCTGACGATTGCGCCCGCCGCTACGACGCCGAACCGCACACCGGGCAGCGCCAGGGGCACAATGTCACGATCATGCGGACCACAGGCGCAACATCGCCGGAGGCGCGGCCGATCCCGTGTGCGGGATGACCGTCGACGCCGTGACCGCGCAGCACACGGTCTCTGGACTTCGGGCTGCAGCCGGACCAGACTGCGTCGGGGACCTCGCCCTCGCCCTCGATGTGAGCGAGGACTCAGACGACTTCCCGGCCCCGCTGCGAGATCACTGCCTGCGCCAGCTCATCGCGCTCAGCCACACCACCGACGACATCGACTCATCCCCGACCCGTGACGAGGAGCGCTGATGCCCCCGTCCTGGCTGATCACGCTGGCGTGGGTCGCGATCGCGGTCGCGTTCGCCAGCGCCGCCGTCATCCTCGCCGACATCTACGTCCGTGGCTACCGGCTGAAGATGCCGATCATGGAAGCGGTCTGGCCGGTCACCGCGCTCTACTTCGGGCCGGTCGCGGTCTGGGCGTACTGGCGCTTCGGACGAACCACCAGCACCGCTTGGCTCGACGAACATCACCTCAACGAACCACCGGACAAACCCGGCTGGGCCACCATCGCCACCGGCGTCAGCCACTGTGGCGCCGGCTGCACCCTTGGTGACATCGCCGCCGAGTTCGCGGTCTTCGGTCTCGGGCTCATCGTCGCCGGCACCGCCCTGCCGTTCGAGTACATCGGCGACTACATCCTCGCCGTCGCCCTCGGCCTGATCTTCCAATACTTCGCCATCGCCCCGATGCGCGGGCTCGGATTCCGCGACGGCATGAAAGCCGCCGCCAAAGCCGACATCCTGTCGCTGTCGGCGTTCGAGGTCGGGCTGTTCGGCTGGATGGCGCTGATGGCCTTCGTCTTCTACCCCGACCCCCACCTGCACCCGACGTCACCCGTCTACTGGTTCCTGATGCAGATCGGCATGATCATCGGATTCGCCACCTCCTGGCCGGCCAACGTCTGGCTCATCCGCCGTGGCATCAAGGAAGCCATGTGAACGACCTCGCACACCTGTCCAGCGGTGCAGAGCAGTGTGTGTAAGCGCTCGTTGCCCAAGGCATCGAGCACCGTAGGGCCGCGGAACGATGGGTGCCGGGCCCTGGGTGTCTAGGCGGTGCGGTAGTACTGGGCTTGGGGGCTGATGCTCATCCCGTGACCGGGTCCGGCGTAGTCGAGAACGAGCGCGCCTCCCGTGGCGGCGGGTCCGCCGTCGACGAGCAGCGGTTCCAAGAGGGCATGGTCGGCGAACCATTCGATGTGGCGAAGGTTCGGGATCGAAGCGGCGACTGGGGCGTGCAGGGCGGGGGCGCAGTGCGCTGACACCTGCAGATTGCGGGCGTGAGCGAGGTTCGCGCCGGCGAGCCAGCCGGTGTAGCCGCCGCAGCGGGTGGCATCGAGCTGCAGGCAGTCGACGACGGGCAGCAGCGAGCTGATTTCGTAGTTGTCGGCGGCGTACTCGCCGGCGGCGATGTCGCACTGCAGCTGACCGCGCAGACCGGCCAGTCCGGCGGTGTCGTCGCTGCTGACGGGCTCTTCGAACCAGATCACCCCGAGATCGTCGAGGTCGGCTCCGACCCGGCGGGCTTGGCCGACGGTGTAGCCGCCGTTGGCGTCGACCATCAGTGCGACGTGGTGGCCGGCGAGGTCCCGGAGACGGCGGACGCGGTCCAGATCGCGGTCGATGTTGGTGCCCCAGGATTCGCCGATCTTGATCTTCATGGCGGTGCAGCCGACCGAGTGCCAGACGGCGACCTGCTCGGCGAGTTGGGTAGCGGTCAGGGTGGTGAAGCCGCCCGACCCGTAGATCGGGACGGTGGCGCGGTGGACGCCGAACAACGTCGTGAGCGGTAGATCGAGCAGGCGCGCCTTGAGGTCCCACCAGGCGATGTCGACGGCGCTGAGCGCCTGCATGACCAAGCCGCGGGTGCCGAGGTTGCGGCACGCTCGGTGCATCGCTTCCCAGCCGGCGCCCACGTTCATGGCGTCGCGCCCTCGGACGACGTCGGCCAAGTGGTTCTGGACGACGTGGGCGGCACTGGGGCTGCTGTAGGTCCAGCCCAGGCCGGTCCGCCCGGCGGCGTGCAGGGTCACCGTGACGGCGGTTGTGGCGTCCCAGCTGAGGGTGCCGTCGGCTTCAGGTTCGGGCGTGGGGAATCGGTAGACGGCGACGCCGATGTCGTCGATGACTGGGCCGTTGATCATGGCTCGGGCGTCTGGTGTTCGGTCAGGCCGCGACGGCCGAGGGTGATGAGCCGGTCGGCGGCGCGGGCGGCCAGGGCCATGATGGTCAGGGCCGGGTTGGCTGAGCCTTGCGTGGGGAGCACGCTGCCGTCGACGAGATAGAGGTTCGGGATGCCGAAGACGCGGTGGTTTGCGTCGACGACGCCGTCCTGGGGGCGGACGGCCATGCGGGCCCCGCCAACGAGATGGGCGTAGCGGTCGATGGTCATGACCTCGCCGGCGCCGGCGGCCCTGAGGATGTTTTCCATGACGGCGGTAGCGGCTTTGGTGAGCTGTTTGTCGTTGTCGCATCGGCTGTAGGCGAAGTGCGCCACCGGTAGGCCGTGGCGGTCTTTTTCCTCGGCGAGGGTGACGCGGTTGTCTGGCTGGGGCAGGTATTCGCAGAGGGCGCCGAGGGTGGCCCAGTGCACGTAGTCGCGCATGTACTCGCGCAGCGGTGCGCCCCAGTGCCCTTGCGCGGTGACGTGCTCGGCCCAGGTGATGGGCAGCGGGCTGACTGTCTGGATTGACCAGCCCCGTTTGTAGGGCTTGGTGGGGTCGGTCTCGTAGAACTGTTCGGAGGAGACTTCGGGCGGCGGTGCCTTGTACATCCGGATCTCGTCGTCGAAGCGGCCCGCGGTCTGCGGGGCGCCCTGCACCATGAGGTAGCGGCCGAGCTGGTCGTGGTCGTTGCCCAATCCGTGCGGGTAGCGGTTAGTCGCCGAGAGCAGCAGTAGGCGTGGGGTTTCGATGGAGTAGCCGCAGACCGCGATGGCGCGGGCTCGCTGGTAGTGCTCCTTACCCGCGCGAAGGTAGTTCACGCCGGTGGCGGCGCCAGTGCGGTCATCGATCACGACGCGGGTGACCATGCTGTCGGCGCGGATCTCGGCGCCGTGGGCGAGGGCGTCGGGGACGTGGGTGATCAGTGGGCTGGCTTTGGCGTTGACTTTGCAGCCCTGCAGGCAGAAGCCGCGGTAGATGCAGTGCGGGCGGTTGCCGAAGCGGCCGTTGGTAATGGCCACCGGACCCACTCTTGCTTCGATGCCGGCGGCCTGGGCGCCGCGCAGGAAGATGTCGCCGTTGCCGCCGACGGGGTGGGGGTGGTGCGGATAGCTGTGTGGGTGGCCCCAGGGCCAGTCCTCCCCTGCGACGGGCAGTTCAGCCTCGATCTTCTCGTAGAACGGGTTCAGCTCGGAGTAGTCGATGGGCCAGTCGGCGCCAACGCCGTCGACGGTGAAGGTGTGGAAGTCGGACGGGTGGAATCGGGGAGTGTAGCCGGCGTAGTGGATCATCGATCCGCCGACACCGCGACCGGAGTTGTTCGAGCCGAGCGGCACCGGGCTGCTGCCGCCGATCTGGCGGGCTTCGGTCCAGTACAGAGTGTGCGCGCCCCGTTCGTCGGAAACCCAGTCGGTGTCAGGGTCCCAGAAGGGTCCGGCATCTAGGCAGACGACCCGCCAGCCGGCGTGGGCGAGGCGTTGGGTCAGGACGCTGCCACCGGCTCCGGCGCCGACGACGACCAGGTCGACTTCGTCACCATCGACATGGCGGCGCATGTCGGCCTTGAGCCGATGGTTGGTGCGGGTGCCGTCGTTGGGGATCAGCCACGCCGAGTCGTTGCGGGCCCGAATGTCGCGGTAGTTGCTCCTCACGGCGAGCCCTCGCGTCCGAGCATCGTGCCGTGCTCTCGCTGCGCGGTTTCGATCCGGTGGGCGAACGGCACGGGGTCGACGTCACTGTCCTCAGTGCCGGCATCGGCGACCTCCCAGCGGTCGCGGGCGTTGACGCCGGGGTTGAGGTAGCCGCGGGGGTAGGCCGGTCCAGGGAAGCCGATCTCGTTCCAGGCCCACGGGTGAGAGTAGAACGCGGTGCAGGCGTAGCGGGTCCACAGGCTCCACACGTGGGGGGCCGACCAGCCGTGCCACTGCTTGTCGTCAGACGCGAGGTCTTGCACGGCCTGGATCAGCGTGGCCTGTTCGTCGCTGATCAGGTGGGCGAACGCCCGCCCGTGGAACTGGTCGAGTGCGTCTTGTTCGAGGAAGTCGAGGGTGTCGCGCCAGGCTTGCCCGTCTTCGGGGAGGTCGTCGTAGTGCCAGCCGTCGGTCTCGCCCGCGGCCAGTCGGGCGTCGATGAGGTGCAGGACCGGTACCCGGGGTTCGGCGTCTTGGGCGAGCAGCAGATCCACCAGCGGCGCGGCGATACCGGCTTCGTGCGGGGTGAAGAACGCCAGCTCGCCGGGCAGGGCGAGACGGGCGAGGACGACCCCGGCGGTGACGTCGTCCCACTTGGCGACCGAGTCCAGGACGTCGAAGCCGCGGTAACGCCCGCGGCCCTGCGGGGTGACGGCTTTCTGGCTGGGGCTGCGGTAGGGCATCAGCCGTCGCCCTGCGGGCGGCGTCCTTCGCGGCGTAGCACCGCGGCCAGTAGACCCATCGCGCCGACCAGGGAGGCTAGCAGCGGCGCGAATGGCGGCGGCCCGGATTCGAGGTTGTAACGGGTGATCCCGCCCGGGCGCTGGGCGATGCCGCGCCAGTGCAGGTAGGTGCCCTGCAGGCCGTTGACGACGATCGCCGCCGACGCCAGCGGGAGCACGGAATGGGCGGCGCGGCGGGAGAACACGGACGCGATCCCGGCCGGGATCGCGGTCGGGACAACGACAATCGGCCACCACATCATCTTGTTGCCGAAGCTCGCCCCGTCGTGGGACAGGTAGATCTCGCCAGCCGTGACGGCCGCGCCGGCGGCGGTCAGTGCCGAGAGGGTGCGTTCGAATCGTCCGGTGCGCACGTCGCGGACGGCGGTCGCCACCAGCGTCGCCGGCTCCTGCCCGAGCCGGGCCCTCGTTCGCATCAGTCCTCGTCCCCATCGTCGGACTTGCGGCCCGGTAGATATTGCTGGGCCTTGATCTTGATCCCTTCCTTCACGAATCCCCAGGCGTCCTCGTCACCGTGCAGGATCGCCGACGCGGTCGCCTTGGCTTGGGCGAACGTGGCGTGCGGCGGGATGGGTGGGACGTTCGGGTCGCAGCGGATGTCCAGAACGGTCGGCGTGCTCGCGGACAACGCCTGCTCCCAGGCAGGTCCGATGGCGTCAGGGGTGTCAAGGTTGACCCCAGCCAGGCCGAGGCTGCGGGCGAACGCGGCGTAGTCGACGTCGGGCAGCGTCTGGGATTCGGCAAACTTCGGCGCGCCCTCCATCGCCCGCATCTCCCAGGTGACCTGGTTGAGGTCGTTGTTGTGCAGGATCGCGATGATCAGGCGCGGGTCGGCCCACTGCTGCCAGTAGTGCGCAACGGTGATGAGTTCGGCCAGGCCGTTCATCTGCATCGCCCCGTCGCCGACCAACGCGATCGCCGGCCGGTCCGGGTGGGCCCACTTCGCCCCGATCACGTACGGCACACCGGGGCCCATGGTCGCGAGAGTGCCGGACAGCGAGCCGCGGATGTCGCTGTGAAAGCGCAGGTGCCGGGCGTACCAGTTCGCGGCGCTGCCGGAGTCGGCTGCCACGATCGCATTGTCCGGCAGCCGGGAGGACAGTTCATGGAAGATCCGCATCGGGTTGACCGGATCAGCTTCGACCATGGCTCGACGCTGCATGGTGCTCCACCAGTCGGCGACGTTGCTCTCGATCGTCTCCCGCCACGACCGGTCCTCTTTGCGGTGCAGCAGCGGGATGAGGGCCTGCAGGGTTGCTTTGGCGTCACCGACCAGGTTCAGTTCATACGGGTAGCGCATACCGATCCACTTGCCGGACCGGTCGATCTGGATCGCCCGGGCCTGATCGAGTTTGGGCAGGAACTGGGTGTAGGGGAAGTTGGAACCGACCGTCAGCAGCGTGTCGCAGTCCATCATCATGTGGTAGGACGCGGTCGTGCCCAGCAGCCCGATCGAGCCGGTCACCCAGGTCAACTCGTCGGAGAGAACGTCCTTACCCAGTAAGGCCTTCGCGGCGCCCGCGCCGAGCAAGTCCGCCATCTGGGTCAGCTCAGCCTGACACCCGCGAGCGCCCTGACCCACCAGCAAGGCGACCTTCTCGCCGGCGTTGAGGATCTCGGCGGCCCGCCGCACGGCCGCCTCGTCGGGCTGAGCGGTGAACGAGGTCATGCCCACGCTGGACGGCACCTGCTTGAAGACGTGACCGGGCGGCTCGTAGGGCAGGTCGAACACGTCGGAGGGAATGATGATGCAGGTCGGAGCGTGCTCGGTCAGCGCGATCCGGATGGCCCGGTCGATCAGGTTGGGCAGCTGCTGCGGCACGGTGCACATCTGCACGTAGTCGGAGCAGACATCCTTGTAAAGGCTGAGCAGGTCGACCTCCTGCTGGTACGAGCCGCCCATCGCCGATCGCTCGGTCTGGCCCACGATCGCCACCACCGGCACGTGGTCCAGCTTCGCGTCATAAAGGCCATTGAGCAGGTGAATCGCGCCCGGGCCGCTCGTCGCCACACAGACGCCGACGCGGCCGGAGAACTTCGCATAGCCGACCGCCTCGAAGGCAGCCATCTCCTCATGGCGGGCCTGCACGAACTGCGGATCGTTGTCCGCCCGCCCCCACGCCGCGAGCAGACCGTTGATGCCGTCACCGGGATAGCCGAACACCTGCTTGATATCCCACTCACGCAGTCGAGCTAGCAGAACATCGGCGACCGTGTCGGCCATGGGGCTCCTTCGCTTTTACGGCGTGCCCCCGCCAAATCGGCGGTGAGGGTGCTTCGGGGACGATCTACCCGACAGGACAACTGCTCCCATCGTGTCTACTCGCAATATTTGCAACTTGCAACCTTAGGGTAGAGACTCGGACGATGGCTCCTGACCGTTCGATCCACAGCGCAGCCGCAGCTGGCGCCTTGGGTGGGGATGTGTCGACGGCGGACGCGGACGCTGTCCTGGCGGCGTGCCGGGTGTTGGTAGCTCTCAGCGCGCAGTCCATCGCCGCGGTGGACGACCTCGCCGACGTGACCCAGGTTCGGGTGCTGGTGATCGTCGCGAGCATGGAGCCGGTTTCCCTCGGCGTCCTGGCAGAGGCGGCGCAGCTGCATCCATCCACCGCCAGCCGCCTGTGTGACCGCATGGTCGGCGAGGGATTACTGGACCGCAGCGACGATCCGAACAACCGCCGCGCCCTGAATCTTCGATTGACCGCGAAGGGGCGCCGGGTGATCGCGGCCATGGTGCGCCATCGCCGCGAGGCGATCATGCCGGTCCTGCGGGCCATGCCCGCGGCGGAGCGCCGCGACTTGGCGACGGTGCTGCGGGCATTCGCCAACACCGGGGGCGAGCCTGTCGACCGAGATCTGTGGTCGATGGGCTGGACCACCGAATGACCCACCCGCCGCACGGCACGTCCGCGCGTCATCAGCTAAAGCAGGCGAAGAAGCCGTCGCACACGATGAACAGGAGTTGATCCTATGCCGCGCATTGTCGTCGTGACCGGTGCCAGCGGAGGAATTGGCCGCGCGACCGCCGTCGCGTTCGGGGCCCGGGGCGACACCGTCGCCCTGCTCGCCCGCAGCGAGGCCGGGCTCGCTGGCGCTAAGTCGCGAGGTCGAGGCGGCGGGCGGTACCGCGTTGGTGATCCCGATCGATGTCGCCGACTCTGATGCCGTGTTCGCCGCCGCCGAACGGGTCGAGGCGGAGCTCGGCCCGATCGACGTGTGGGTGAACGTGGCATTCACCTCGGTGTTCGCGCCGTTCGAGAAGATCAAACCGGAGGAGTACCGGCGGGTCACCGAGGTCAGCTACCTCGGCTACATCTACTCGACCATGGCTGCCCTGAAGTACATGAAACCCCGCGACCGGGGCACGATCGTGCAGGTCGGCTCCGCGCTGGCCTACGGCGGCATCCCACTGCAGACCGCCTACTGCGGCGCCAAACACGCCATCCAAGGCTTTCATGAGGCGCTGCGGTGTGAGCTGCTCAACGACAGCAGCAACGTGCACGTCACCATGGTGCAGATGCCGGCCGTGAACACGCCACAGTTCTCCGGGGTGTTGTCGCGGCTGCCTGATCACGCCCAGCACCCAACATCGGCAGGAGCCGGATGCGCCGGTCAATTCGTCGGAACCGGCCGACGGGCCGCAGCGCCGCGACTTCGGCGCGCACGCCGTGTTCGACGCCAAGGCCCACACCCGGGACCCGCAACTGTGGGCCTCCCACCATCACGGGCTACTCGGCGCCGCCGCAGCAGGGATCACCGCACTGTCGCAGCGGCGCTGCTGTGGGCTCGGCGCCGATGACGCGCCGCACCGCGACCACCGTCGTGCGAGCATCAGCGGTCGAGCGGTGCCTCAGCGGCGCATTGCTGCTCGGCGCCCCGGACACCGTCACCGGTCTGATCGCCAGCGACCAGCCGCGACCGCCAGCATGGCTCGTCCGAGTCCTCGGCGGCCGGCTGCTGGCCCAGGGGCTGCTGGAGTACATCTCGCCCCGCCGGTCCGTGGTCCTCACCGGCGCCGCGGTCGACATCGCACACGCCGCCAGCATGATCGCGGCCACGGCGCTGCTGCCGCCCTTCCGGCGCACCGCGGCCGCCAGCGCGGCGGAGGCGATGATGTCCGCCGCCCTGGCCGTGTCGCTCGTGGGGCGGCTGCCATGACGCCACCCCCGCCGGCGCCAAGGAGACGCACCGCCGCCTCACATTCGACGTCGGCCGCATTGGCCCCGCATGTCCTGCGGGAGTACGCGCTCATCGCCGACGGCGAACGCGGGGCGGTCGTCGGGCCCCGCGGCGACATCGTCTGGATGTGCGCCCCTCGTTGGGACAGCGACGCCATCTTCTCGGCACTGGTCGGCGGCCAGGCTTGCTACACCGTGACCCCGGACGACAACTACGTCTGGGGCGGCTACTACGAAGACGCATCGATGATCTGGCGCAACCGCTGGACCACGCGCTCCGGGATCATCGAGTGCCGCGAGGCCCTCGTCTACCCGGCCGAGCCGCATCGCGCGATCCTGCTGCGCCAGGTCCGCGCCGTCGATGGACCCGCGTCGGTCACCGTCACCCTGCAGCCGCGCGGGGGCTATGACCAACACCCGCTGCGGGACCTGCACCGCCACGCCGGGATCTGGACCGCCCGCGCCGGAGACTTGCACCTACGGTGGAGCGGCGCCGCGGCGGCCCGGATCCGACTCGCCGGCGAGCAGCTGGTCCTCGGCCTGACACTCGACGCCAATCGACAGCACGATCTCGTGCTGGAAATCAGCGACCAACCGCTGCCCGAGCAGCCCGCGGACCCCGGCCAGTGCTGGCGGGCCACCGAGAAGTCCTGGGCGAACGACGTCCCGTCCCTGGATGCGGGCTTGGCGCCCCGGGATACCCGACGCAGCTACGCGGTCCTGCGCGGACTGACCAGCACCGGCGGAGGGATGGTCGCCGCCGCGACCACCAGCCTGCCCGAGCGGGCCGAGGCTGGCCGCAACTATGACTACCGCTACGTGTGGATTCGCGACCAGTGCTATGCCGGAATCGCGGTCGCCGCCGCAGGCGCCTACCCGTTGCTGGATGACGCGGTAGCTTTCGTCTCCGCACGACTGCTCGAACACGGCGAGCAGATGGCGCCCGCCTACACCACCACCGGCGAACCCGTGCCCGACCAACGCCAACTCGGGCTGCCCGGCTACCCCGGCGGGTTCGACCTCATCGGCAACTGGGTCAACCAACAGTTCCAACTCGACGCCTACGGCGAAGCCCTCCAACTGTTCGCCGCCGCCGCCCGCGCCGATCGTCTGGACACCGAACACTGGACCGCCGCCGAAACCGCCGCCACCGCCATCGCCCACCGCTGGACCGAGCCCGACGCCGGGATCTGGGAGATCGAACCCCGCGCCTGGACCCACAGCCGCCTCACCGCCGCCGGTGGCCTGCGCGCTATCGCCGCCGCCCATCCCACGCCCTCACTCGCGGCGGACTGGATTGCCCTGGCCGACACGATCACCGCCGACACCTCCGCGCACGCCCTACACCCCGACGGGCACTGGCAACGCTCCCCCGACGACCCAGCCCTCGACGCCGCCCTGTTGCTCCCCGGGCTGCGCGGCGCCGTCCCGGCCGCTGACCCCCGCACCAGCGCCACCTTGCACGCGTTCCTCCGTAACCTCACCGTCGACGGCTACGCCTACCGCTTCCGTCACGACGAACGACCCCTCGCCGACGCCGAAGGCTCCTTCCTGCTCTGCGGATTCCTCACCGCCCTCGCCCTGCATCAACACGGCGAGCCTCTCGAAGCCCGGGGCTGGTACGAACGCACCCGTGCCGCCAGCGGACCGGCCGAACTGTTCAGCGAGGAATACGACGTCATCCAACACCAGATGCGCGGCAACCTCCCCCAAGCCTTTGTGCACGCCCTCATGATCGAAACCTCCACCCGACTCGCCACCTGACACAGACCTTCAACCCAACAAGGGCCCGGACGGTCTCGCTAGGCTCGGACACGACGAAGGTGCTTCGAACTTGTTGGATCACACATGGTGGAGCTGAGGGGATTCGAACCCCTGACCCCCTCGATGCGAACGAGGTGCGCTACCGGACTGCGCTACAGCCCCGAACTACGGCGCCAAGGCTAGCAGCCACCCATCGCAGGTACCCCGCGCCGTCAATCGTTGACGGCGAGCCGGCGCTCCATCTCGTCGAGGTGCCGGTCCAGCGCGACCTCATCGCTGGTCAGCGGCGGCGCAGTCGGCGCGGCCGGCGTGAATGCCGCCGGCGCGGTCACGTAGGTGGGCAACGGGACCGGCACCGGGTGCCACGAGCCGTCCTGCTGCCGCTCGATGACCACGGCGTTTGAGGGGGTGGTCAGCGCCGGCGATGCCGCCCGTGCATGCGAGGCGGCGTTGGCCGCGGCGGTCAGGTCGGCCGCCCGCCGGCCC